>JAGQIY010001486.1 GCA_020430865.1 Myxococcales bacterium | reverse complement strand
TGGTCCAGGCCCACGGCCTGCGCAACGTCCACCTCTACGAAGGTGAGGAGTGGATCGACGTGCGAGACGCCGTGGGCGACCTCACGAAGAAGTTCCTGTGCCTGAATGAAGTGTACCCGAAGAGCTTCTCCATCCCGAAGCGGTTCATCGGCGAGAACATCATCCACCTGCCGACGGTCAAGACGCACATCTTCACCACCACGACGGGAGCGATGAAGAACGCGTTCGGTGGCTTGCTCAACGAGCACCGCCACTGGACCCATCCGGTGATCCACGAAACCCTGGTCGATCTGCTGATGATCCAGAAGAAGATCCATCGTGGCGTCTTCGCGGTGATGGACGGCACCTTTGCGGGGGATGGCCCCGGCCCGCGCTGCATGATCCCTCACGTCAAGAACGTGCTCCTGGCCTCCTCGGATCAGGTCGCCATCGACGCCGTTGCAGGCAAGCTGATGGGCATGGATCCGATGAAGGATCTGAAGTTCATCCGCCTCGCCCACGACCTCGGGCTCGGCTGCGGTGACACGCGCGACATCGAGTTCGTCGGCGACGTGGACGCGCTGGACGAGAAGTGGAACTTCCAGGGGCCGTTCAAGGAAATGACCTTTGCCTCGCGGAACCAGCATCGCATCTACTGGGGCCCGCTGAAGAAGCCCGTCGAGTGGTCGCTCAAGACCTGGCTCGCGCCCTGGGCCTACGTGGCATCGGTCGCTTACCACGACATGTTCTGGTACCCCGTCTACGGCTTCAAGCGCGTGCGCGAGGCGCTCGAGAGCGACTGGGGGCGCTTGTTCGCCAACTGGAACGAGGTGCAACCGGACGCCGAAGGGCGCGGTTACCCCGACGTGGGGACGAAGACCACGGAGCTCAGCCGCACGGGCATCAAGCACCTGCTCGAGGGCACTCGCCTGCTCGGCATGGCCGTCGCCGAGTCTCCCGAGATCCAGGCGCGCCAGCGGGCAAAAGCGCGAAGCGACGCCCGCGCTTGAAAGAGAACGGAGCCTCGGAGCGACGCCCGCGCTCGAACAGACAAGAGCCGGGGAGCGACGCCAGGGGCTAGCGCTCATTATCCAGGCGGCGAGTCCAGTGGGCTCGCCGTTTTGCTGTCCGGTGCTCGATGCGCGAGCCGCCGAGCGGAACCCCTCGCGGGTAACACTTCAGGCTGTATTCGTGGCACCGGCACAGCCTTGAACGCGCGCGTGGCACCGCTCGGGTGGATCGTGTTACCCGGTGGAAATCGCCGGCAATCGACCGGCGACGTCCGCATTTGCCTCGCAGAAATTCGGTGCGTGCGAGCGGCAGGCGCGCTGCGTCATGCGTCGCCTGGGCTTCGTGAACTCGCAGTCCGCGCCAGTGGTGGGAGCAAAGGCCTGACGTGTTGCGGATCTTTGATCCGTTCCCCGGCTCGTGGTCGTACTCTCGGGAGTTCGGAGGGGGGCGCCGGTGGAACGCGTGCCCCCGGCGCTGCAGGCACGCAGCGCGGTTTCTGGCTTCGCCTTGTTGGGGGGCGGAGCGTCTTCAAATGGGAGAACACAAGGCATGAAGCGACCCTTAGTAATGACTGGCCTGGTTGCGGTGCTCGCAACCGCCACCAGCGGCGCGTGGGCAGCGGATCACACCGACGCGCCGGCCACCACGGCCGACCCCGCCGCGGACATCACGGATGTCTACGCGTGGATGGAGTCCGACGCCTCCAAGCTGAACCTGGTGATGAACGTCTTCCCGGCCGCGGACATGACGTCGAACTTCAGCACGTCCGTCGTCTACGCGTTCCACGTGATGAACGTGGACGCTAACGCGAACCGGACCAATCACGACGTGCTCTGCACCTTCGCGAGCGGCACCAGCGTGCAGTGCTGGGTCACCGACGCCAACGGGACTCAGGACTACGTCACCGGTGATCCCACCGCCACCGCGGGCATCGACAGCGCCAGCGGTGCGGTCAAGGTGTTCGCCGGTCTGCGCAACGATCCCTTCTTCTTCAACGCGGCAGGCTTTGGCGCGGCCCTGGGAGCCGTGGCGGGCGCCGGAAACCTGAACCCGAACTCCGAGGGCTGCCCCACGGTGGACGCGACCCTGTCGGGTCAGCTCGTCGGGCTGCTCAGCAGCACGAACGGCGGCGCGGCCGTCGACTCCTTCGCCGGGGCCAACGTGCTCTCAATCGTCGTTCAACTCGACAAGACGCTGGTCAACGCCGACGGCGCAGTGGTCGAAATCTGGGGCGCGACCCACGCCACCAACTGAGGAGGAACCAACATGAAACTACTGAATATTGCGGGTCTCATGATGTTGGCTTCCAGCCTCGCGCTGGTTGGCTGTGGAGATGACGACGACGGCGGCGGCGGCAAGAGCGGCTCCGGTGGTTCCGCGGGGACCAGCAGCGCCGGAACGGGCGGCACGGGCAATGGTGGCTCTGGCGGCACCGGCAACGGCGGATCCGGTGGCACCGGCAACGCGGGCGCCGGCGGGACGACCGGCGGCAGCGGCGGCTCGTCAGGCTCCGCAGGGACCGGTGGAACTGGTGGAACCGGCGGGAATTTCCCCGCGGCACCGACTCTCGGCGCCCAGATCGACCGCATGGGCCGCCCGGCGGTGAACACGGCGCTGATCTCGCCCCTCGAGGCCGACACCACGGCCAAAGGAATGGCGAAGGACGGCTTCAACGCCAAGACGCCGGCAGACTACAATGACTTCGTGACGCCGATCTCCCAGTCCCTGGCTGCCTACGATGGTCTCGACACCAACTGCGGCAACCAGAGCCAGTACGAAGCAGCAGGCGCCGGCACCGGTTACGCCACGCTCGCGAACATCCTGGCGTTCGACGTGCTCAAGGTGGACACCTCGGCCGGCACCTGCGACCAGTTCCTTGCTGTCGAGCTGAACGTCACTGGCAAGTGCGGCGGGCGCACGCTGACGATGGACGTCATCGACAGCAGCTACTCGGTGCTGACGGGAGCGGACCCGGGCGTCGTCACCGACGGCGTCGCCAGCGATGTCGACGGGGGTCAGACCGCGACCTTCCCCTTCCTGGCTCCACCCACCAACTGAGAACATGAAGCGCCTGCAAGCAGGCACCAGCGCCAGCAGAGCCGTCCCTTCGGGGGCGGCTTTGCTGCTCCTGGTGGCCGCGAGTTCCTGTTGCTTACCCGGCTGCGACGAGAAGCAGCAGCCGTCCCCTCCGGCTGCGGCTTCGACGCCCACGAGCCCCGTGTCGGCGAGCGCGATGGTGCCGGCGGCCGCCTCCTTCGACCCGCTGCGCCCCTACACGGGCAAGCCGACTCCCGGTGATATTGCCGTGGGGAATTTGGCGTCGCAGATCACGGCCCAGGAGAAGCTCCTCGCCAAGCGCGAGGATCTCGGCCTGCGCGCCGCGCTGGTGGACCGTTACCTCAGCCGGACGCAGTTCCTGGGCACCTACGCCGATTTCGACCAGGCGGAGAAGCAGGTGGAGCTGGCGCTGGAGAAGCACCCCAAGGACCCGAAGGCGCTGCTCTTGAAGGCGAGCGTCGACGGCGCCCTTCACCGCTTCGACGACGCCTTGAAGACGCTCGACGAGGCAGAGAAGGTCGGCGCCAAGCCTGACGTCATTCGCAAGCAGAAGCAGACCATCTGGCTGGCTCGCGGCGAACACCTGGACGAGGTCGTCAAGGAACGCAAGGCCGTCGCCGACGAGTACCCGACCTACGCCTCGCTCACGGCGCTGGCGTCCGCGCAGATGGCGGCGGGCGAGTTCGAGGCCGCCGACAAGAGCTTCGTTGAAGCCGTACGGAAATACAGGGACGTCTCGCCGTTTGCGGTGGCCTGGGTGAGCTTCCAGCGCGGGGTGATGTGGGCAGAGCACGCGGGCCAGTCGGAGAAGGCGGTGCCTCTGTATCGAGAGGCCGTCGCGTTGTTGCCGCAGTACGTGGTGGCCAACGTTCACCTCGCGGAGCTCGAACGCGAGGCTGGGAAGACCGACGAAGCCAAGCGGCGCCTGCTCAGCGTGCTGCGCCCCGGGGCAGATCCCGAGCCCGCTTCGGTCCTGGCGGAGCTCCTGGAGGAGGACGAACCGGAGCAGGCGGCGAAGTACGCTGCTCAGGCCAAGCAAGGCTACGAGTCATTGCTGAAGCGCTATCCGCTGGCCTTCGCGGATCACGCCAGCGAGTTCTACCTCGGCCCCGGCAAGGACCCGAAGCGGGCGCAGGCGCTGGCCGAGCAGAACCTCAAGAACCGAGCGACGGAGCGCGCCTTCATGCTGGCGATCGGTGCCAGCATGCTGAACAGGGATCTGAAGCGGGCCTGCGAGCTGGCGAGCGACGCGCGGCTAGCGCAGCCGAAGAACCCGGACGTCGCGAAGATCCGGGACAGAGCGAAGAAAACCTGCGAGTAGGCCCGGCGGAGGGAAGCTTCGGAAATGGGGAGCGCCGCTGCCCAAGTGTAGGCCAGCGGCGCTGCTCGACTTCGGGGCCTGCTAACCGTAGATCTGTTCCGCGAGGTAACGCTCTCGGCCGATCTCCTCCACCTGGTGGAGCTGGGCCTCGAGCCAGTCGATGCCTTCCTCCTCCTCGAGCAAGATACCCTCGAGCATCTCCCGTGTGCCGTTGTCATGCTTGTCACGGCAGAGCGAGATGGCCTTGTTCAGGCGCTTCACGGCTTCGTACTCGAGCTCCAGATCCACCTTGTGCATCTCGATCGGCTCCTCGCCGACCTTCACCGGGAAGTAGCGCTGCATGTTCGGGACCCCATCGAGGAACAGGATGCGCGCGATCACCTTGTCAGCGTGCTTCATCTCCTCGATCGACTCGGAGCGCTTCTTCTCTGCCAGCTTGGAGTAGCCCCAGTCCTCGCACATGCGGAAGTGAATGAAGTACTGGTTGATCGCCGTCAGCTCCGAGGTGAGCACCTCGTTCAACGCGTCGATGATTTCTGAATCGCCCTTCATCAGCTTCTCCCGTCTGCTCGAGTCTGCCCGCAGGGTAACGGTACGTCAGCTCGAAGGCAGCCCCAATTCTCGATAAGGAATGTCAATACCACAAAGTATTCGCGCACTTGTGCGGTGAAGTCGGGGGCGTCGAACGCGCCCCGAGCCCGGCTTTGCGGGGCCTTATCCGCTGCCGAGCGATGGCCGTTCGGGCTCGATAGGGACGTCTCGCTATTCCAGTGCCATGAAAATGTGCGGCACGATATTGATATCCGTTATCAAGAAGCTATTGTCCATGGACGCCGCTGGGACTGCCCTCGAGCGACTCGGCAGCGACCCTCGGTTGGCCCTCTCACCCCCTGCTATTCACCATGCTCGTCTGCCACTGTCACCGCGTGAACGATGAACAGATCCGCCAGTGCGTGCGAGATGGCTGCCACAGTGCGCGAGCCGTCTCTCGAAGCTGCAAGGCGGGCTCCGGCTGCGGCGGGTGCATGCCCCTCGTGAAGCTGGTGGTGAAGGACGAGCTGCAGCGTGAGGAAGCGGCTGCTGGGGGCGTCGAGCTCCTGATGCCTCTGGCTCAGCCCGCCTGAGCCTCAGTCCAGGTCGACGTCTTCCGGTTTGACGCCGCGAAACTTCGGGTCCAGCGGCTGCTTGCCGCTCGGCTTCTCGCCTTGGGGACGCTTGCGCCCTCGAGGGTCCTTGCCGGCTTCGTCCAGGTCGACGTCCGCCGGCTTTACCCCTCGGAACCCCTCGTCGTCGAGGTCTTCGACTTCGTCGTCGCCCTGCTCGGGTTCGGGGGTGAGGTGCTTCGTCTGCGGCGCTGCTTCGCGCTTGCGCCGAAGTCTCGGTTTCTCGGCCTTGGCAGCCTTCTCGGGCGCGTCGAACGAATACTGCAGCCCGAAGCCGATGAGATCCGCGCTGGCCGAGTAGGTGCCACCGTTTACTGGCTCGAAGGGCGCATTGCCCTTCACCGGGTTGATACGACCGACCTTCGCGGTCGCTGGATTGACGTACACCTCGCGGGTGAAGACGTGAGCGTAGAGCGCGTCGAAGCGCCAGTGATCACCGACGTAGAGGCTGCCTCCGAGGGTGACGAGGACCTTGTCGAAGTCCAGTGAGGACAGCGACAGGTAGGGATCCGGCACGGCGCTCGTCTCGTACGCCGCTCCCGCGCGGGTGACGAGACGGTAGTCGTCGATCGGAAGCCGCCACTCCGCGCCCAGGCGGTAGCTGTCGGAGTCCTGGAAGTTGCGCGGGATGTCGATGCTCGGCAGGGTGATGCGCTCGGGGCCGCCAGGCAGGTTGACGATCGCCATCCCCTTTGGCGTGGCTTCGATGCGGTCGTGGGCGGACCAGACCTCGCGCACGAAGGCCGCCTCGACTCGCAGGGGCTCGACAGGGCGCACCTCGACGCCCGCGCGCACGATGCCCGCGAGCTTCACCTTCACGTGCGCATCCTCACCGTCGACCCTGGCTTCGTCGAAGATCACGCTGGAAGGCAGGCGCACGCGGATCTTGGCGTCCGAGTCAATCACCGTCGGCGTGTGCGCGCTCAGGCCGACGCGTACGCTTTCGTGCGGAATCAAAATGAGCCCCGCGTTGCCGCTGGGGGCGATGAACGGCCCGATCTCGAACTGGCTCAGCGCGTCGTACTCAGGCTGTTCCGGCGCCCCCAGCAGGCGGTCCTCCAGACTCACGCTGAACGCGATGGTCGAGCGTACGGTTCCCATCAGCGCCTGTACGCCGCCACCGATGCGTAGCCAGTCAGTCGGTGCCCAGCCGACCCAGCCCCCCATCAGGACCACGCGAGACGCGTTGAACGAGCCCAGGGTGTAGCGCGCCGGAGAAGGCTGCCCATTGACCGTCTCTGGGTAGCCCGCGAGCGCCACGTAGGGTGCGTAGAAGCCCGCGGCGATGGACAGGTTGGGCTCCTTCAGGTGGTAGTTGCCGATGAGAGTTGGCAGGGGCAAGACCGGTGTGCTGCCCTCCACCTTCGTCGAATCGACGCGCTGCAAGGTGTCGCTAGCATCGCGGATCAGCAGTTGACGTCGGTACTCGCTGGTCAGTCGTAGCCAGGTAAAATCCGCAAGGAAACTAGTGGGGGTATCTGCGAGGCCGGCGGGGTTGTACCAGATGGCACCTGCGTCGTCGGCTCCTGCGATGAACGCGCCGGCGCGCCCCATCGGCCGCACACCGCGATCGGAGAAGTAGAGGCCTGCGGCGCTGACCTGGGTGGTGCCACAGAGGACACTCACCCCCAAACCGAGCGCTGAGAATTGACGCGCATTCATCGTAAGCGAGGACGGATAAGGGCGACTACTCGAGGGTTGCCTGGCGCACGACTTCGTAGACCTGTTCGAGGCCGCTGCCTTCATCGAGGAAGAAGTCGCCGACTTCCTTCGACAGGTTCTGGTAGTCCTCCGAGGTGTACTTGGTGTCCTCGCGAGGGTCCTTGCGGTTCACGTCGGCGATCACGCTGATCACGGTCTCGATGGGAGCTGGCTGGTCGTCAGCAGGCGGTGTCACGAAGGCTCTGAGCAGCACCGTGATCGCCTTGTTCGGATCGACGTAGCTGTTGCAGGTCTTGTCGCCGCCCTGGTCGTAGGCGCGGGCGAAGATGCGGGACAGCACCTCGACCAGCGCGCCAGCTGCTGAGCGGCGCTTCACGTTGCCCTTGCCGTCGACGACGCTGGGCGCCACCGCCCTGGAAACCCACTTGTAGAGCGGCTCGAGGTTGCTGTCGTCGTCGAGCACCTGCAAGAGGTCGCTGACCGAGGAGAGCGTGGTCGTCTGTGCCTCGTTGTCCGAGGCATCATCGATCAAGTAGACCAGGAAGCGTTGCAGCTCGCGGCGCGCCCTCGGATCCCGGCGAAGGGCCTCGATGAAGTCGAGCAGCGTGGCGAACAGCGGGCCGCTCATCACCTCCTCGACGTTCTTGCCGAGCTCTTCCCGTCCCCAGCCGCAGGTGGTGAAATTGCGCGCTGGGCAATGCGCGTGGATCTGCGCCTGAAGCACGCCGAGCGCCTTGTCGAGAGTTGCTGGTACCGCGGGGTTCCGAAAGCGCGCGTCGGTCGGAGAGCCATCCACCGTGAAGAAGGTGTCGACGATCTCGCTGCGCGCCTGGCGCCAACCGCTCAGGGTGTCGGCGCTGCCGCCCTCGGCTTCGTGGTCGGCGAAGGCCTTGTCGATGCCCTTCAGTGCGTCCACCAGGAGGTAGAGCGGCGTGGTCTGAGAGCGCACCGTTCCGTCGTTGAGCGTCACCTTCTGACTGCCCTCGAGGTCCGTCAGGCCCTTGTTGCGTTCCGGGTCGATGAGCACGCGTGCGACGTCCCCCAGCACCTGAATGGCGTTCTTGCGTGTGGTGGTCGCGCATTCACCGCTGGCGCTGAAGCTCTCGCAGCGCTCGATCTCCTCGCTGGCGAGGATCGGGACGATGTCGCGCAGCGCGGCGAATAGATCCGAGCCCTGCAGCATGTCTGCCAGCAAGGGTTCGTAGCGCACGCCACCGTCCTGGGAGCACCAGCGCGCGTCCGTGCGAGGCAGACCAGGATCGCACTCGGCCTGGCTCTGCGCGGGTGAACCCCAGTGCAGGTGCATGGTGTCGAACAGGTCGACGAACTCGCTGTTCATGTCGTTGTCCGCGAAGGCTTCGGCCAGAGGCTGGATGCGCTCGATGAAGCCGAACTCACCCAGGGGGAATAGCGCGTTGCTGTCGCGGTAGCGCATCAGGTCGTCGACGCGCTCGCAGGATCGCAGGTTCAGCTGCATGCCGTCGGAGGGGTCCTTCCAGGGCTTGCCATCAGAGCCGAGCAAGGGCGGGCAGACCATGGTCGGGATCGGATCGATCACGCCCTCGAGGAAGTCCCGCGTCTTTGGGTAGTGCTGTGTGCCCGCGTAGGTGCCGACGAAGCCGCCGCTCTGATTGTAGATCTCGAACGGCGTGTCGAAGAAGGCCATGCGGCTGATGGCCTCGACGGTGGGCTGGAGGGTGAAGCCGTTGATACCGCTGATGGTCTGCAGGAAATTGTCCGCGCCGCCGACGATCACCGTGAGGTTCGAGTCCATCAGAGCGCGCAGGCAAGGGTCGCGCACGTCGAACTCGGCGCGATTCAGCGCGACGTCGAGGATCAGCTCGGCGACGTCGGGGAAGCGCAGGATGCCGCACAGCGGCATGTCCTGGGGTGGTGCGGGCTGACCCACCAGGGCGCAGACCGCGGTCGTGGGGATGCGATCCTGCGGATACTGGATTGTAGTGACGCCCGCGAGCACGCCGCTCAACAGCTGGATGCGCACGGTGGCGCCGGGCTTGGTGCAGGCGCTCATGCCCTTGGCGTCATGCAGCAGCTGGATGAAGCGCTGCAGCGCGCTGCGGTTCTCTCCGGTGTCGGGGGCGTTGCGATTGACCGGGGTCGAGAGCGTCCCGAAGCTGCCCTTGGTGACGTTCCACAACCGCTGACCATCCGGCAACTGATTCCCTGAGGAATCGAGTCCGTTCATGGCGTTGTAGTTGCCCGGGTTCTGGTCGTCCTTGTAGTAGCTGAGCTCGTCCTTGAACTTCATGAACGCCGCGAAGGTGTCCTTCAGCTCGAAGGTGCGCGGGTCGCCGAAGGCCGTGATCAGCTGCTCGAGCATGTCCGGATCGCGAGACATGCGGATGAAGACGTCGATCAGCTCGTCCCAGAAGGTCGACTTCTCGGGAATGTATGCCTCGGGGTGCTTGTCGGCGATGGCCTTCAGGTCCAGACCGAGCTTCACCAGGCGGGCGACCATCTTCGGGTACTTGCGCAGTAGCTGACGCACCAGTGTCAGCGCGTCGTCGACCTCCGGGTGCGCCAGCGTAGCCCCCAGGCCGTGCACCAGCTGCGCCAGCGGAGAATTTTCCGCGTGGTAAGCTCGGTAGTGGAGCGTGATGGGCGCCTGCGCCAGGTCCTTGGGTGGGGTCTGGCCGGAGAGGGCGTACTCTTCGCCGCGATCGGGGTCCGGGGGATACACCTTCGTGGCTTGCGCGTCGGGATCGCGATCGCCGAGGAGGAGCGGTAGCCCCGCAAGCAGCTTCATCACGACCTCGTCGCCGCCATCTTCAGCGCTCACGAGGTGTGGGCGGAAGTCTCTCAAGACCCGGCCAAGCAGGCTCCGGTTGACGTCGCGATAGACGTACAGGGGATCGCTCTGAGTCAGCAGGGCGCGTCCAAAGCCGTCTCGATTGCCGTCCGGGGAGCCGACAGCGAAGAACGGGGTCGGCGGCTGAGCGCCTCCGATGGTGACGAACTGGCCGAGGGCATCGAGCTCGGGGCTCCCGTCGGAGTCCGGGACGAAGGGCGCAGGGAGTACGTTCTGAGGTCGGTTGACCAGTGCGACTCCACGCGGATCGCGAGCCACGATGTAGCGCGGCAGGCCGGTCTCGAAGCTCTGGTCTTCGGCGAGCAGCAGAGCCTGCCCAATCTCGAGCTTGGTCCGCGGGCGACTCAGCGCGGTCAGGTCGAGGCGGGTGTCATAGACCGTCTGCAGGGCGCCTTGCGGAGGGTCGGAGGGAGTCCGGAGTTCCTCGCGGAAAACTGTGAGCAGGTCCTGGAACTGCGAGTGCGCGGAGCCCACGACGGGCTGGTGGTTCTGGAAGAAGGAGTCCTGCTTGGGGTCGAGCTTGTTCGCGGGGTTGTAAGGATCCGAATCGGAGGCCAGCAGGTTGAGCAGCGTGTCTGCGAGCTCACCCAGCCGAGGGTAGGCGAGCGCGGGGCGCGCGACCCCCAGCGCGACGTTCAGCGGTCGATAGCCCTGCCGTGCGTCCATCCGCGTCAACGCCTCTCGCGCGTCCGAATCGCGCTGGAGGTCCAGCATCAGGTTGCCGAGAGCTCGGGTCAGACTCGGGATCGTCTCGTCATTGTACAGGTCGACGAAGTTCGCGAACGTGTCCGCTAGCTCCTCGAGGAATTCTCTTCGCGCGTCGCTGTCGCCGCCGCTGCTGCAGTCCGTCTGGTCGTCCGCCTTGCGGACCTTCTGCAGCGTGATCTCGATGTCGGGTAGCGCGGTGTCGAAGGCCCGAATCAGATCGGCGCGGCGACGTCCGAGCGCCTCGATGCGGGCGATGTGATACTCGCGATCCGCCTCCTGCTTCTCGAGTGGGACGGAGTCTCCGTCGACGTCGCGGGCGTCGCTGCGCAGGGTGTTCAACAGCTCTCGCTTGACCTTCGCGTCGTACTGGCCCTGGGCGTCGGCGTGACAGATGTCGTGAAACGACGCGCCGGTGATGTCCTCTCTCAGGCTCTGCGCGCCCACCCGGTCGCAGACCAGGCCATACAGCTCGGTGCCCACGCTCGCGCGCGGGGGAGCCTTGCGGTCGAGGCTGAAGTCGTTGCTGCAGCCAGGGATGGCGCCCAGTCCCATCACACAGGCGAGGAAGCCCATGCGGCGCCATGAGCGGCCGCGGGAGTCCGCGGCATCACCCCCGCCGTTCGGCACCAACCGCGCGATTCGCGCGTCCTTGTGTCTCATACTCGGTCCCATCCCAAAGCAAGCCGCGCGGCCTCCATCGCCGGGTTTACACGCTGCGCCTCCCCCAGCCACGTCCTGGACGCGGACTTTGGAGTGTGAACGAAACGTTTCGAGCGATCCACAACGAGGCACGCTCGCTCGCCGGTGCTCCGGGAAAGCTGGTGTTCCGAGGGTCACGAAAGCAGGGGGCGAGGGGCCCAGCGGGAGGCTTCGGCCAGGTCCTCGACGGCTTCGCCAAGCGGTCGTCGCCTTCTGGCGTTGCTCGACGACCTCAGGGGGCAGCGGTACCGAGGGTATCGGCGCCCGCACCTCGATCTCTGGCGCCGCCACCTGCGTCATGGGGCGCGGATCCCGAGCGTCCCCGACGCTTGAATCCGTGAGGAATTGGCGCCTTCGGTCGGAGGTCCGGGATCGTGCTCGCTGGAGCTAGCCGAGCCCCCGGGCGCTGAGGCTGATGCGCTTGCGAGGCAGATCCACGGCTAGCACCTTGACGCGGATGGGATCGCCGACGCCGACGATCTCGTTCGGGTCCTTCACGAAGCGATCGGCCAGCGCGGAGATGTGCACCAGGCCGTCCTGGTGGACTCCGACGTCGACGAAGGCGCCGAAGGCGGTGACGTTGGTCACGCGACCCTCGAGCACCATGCCCTCGCGCAGGTCCTCGAGCGTCCGAACGTCGTCTCGGAACCTGGGCGCCTCGAAGGAAGCTCGGGGGTCGCGTCCGGGTTTCGCGAGCTCGCTCAGGATCTGCTCGAGGGTGTACTCACCGACGTCTCCCGTGAGATACCTCGCGGAATCAATCTTGCGAGTCACGTCGCCGTGGCCAACCAGCGCGCGGAGATCGACACGCAGGTCGCCGGCCATGCGCTCCACGAGTTCGTAGCGCTCGGGGTGCACTGCGCTGCCGTCCAGCGGATGTTTCGAGGCGCGCACCCTGAGGAACCCAGCGGCCAGCTCGAAGGTCTTTGCGCCCAACCCGGGTACGTTCATCAGCGCCTTGCGGCTGGTGAACGCGCCCTTGGCCGCTCGATGAGCCACGATCTTCTTGGCGAGCTTGGGGCCGATGCCTGACACGAACGCCAGGAGCGCGGGGCTGGCGGTGTTGAGCTCCACGCCGACGTGATTGACACAGCTCTCCACCACCTCGCCGAGCTTCTGCGCCAGCAGACTCTGGTTCACGTCGTGCTGGTACTGCCCAACGCCGATGCTCTGCGGATCGATCTTCACGAGCTCCGCGAGGGGATCCTGCAGGCGTCTTCCGATGCTCACCGCGCCGCGGATCGTCACGTCCTCGTCGGGCAGCTCCTCCCGCGCCGTGTCGCTTGCGGAGTAGACGCTGGCGCCCGACTCGTTGACGCTGACGACCGGGATGTTCGAAGCGTCGGCCTTCAGCTGCTCTCGTACGAAGTCCTCCGTCTCTCGTCCGTGGGTTCCATTCCCTACGGCGACCGCGGCGATGGGCGACTGGGTCCAGAGCTCGTGCAAGGTGCGCCTCGCGTGCTCCTCCGCTCGCGGCCCGTTGACCAGGTTGATGACTGCCGTGCGTATCAGCTTGCCCGTCGGGTCGAGCACCACGCACTTGCAGCCGGTGCGCTGGCCAGGATCGATGGCCAGCACCCAGTGCTCGCCGAAAGGCGCCGCCAGCAGCAACTTCTCCAGGTTGCGCGCGAAGACCTCTATGGCCTCACGCTCGGCACGCTCTCGCAGGAGCGCCCGTACGTCGCTGCGAGCCGCCGCGACCAGCAAGCGGTTCAGGGCGTCGTCGAGGGCGTCCTCCAGGAGCCGCGTCCAGGCGGAGTTGCCCCTGAGCCTCAGCTCTCGCAGCAGACCCTCCCGAGTTCTCGCCTCGTCATAGCCGAGCGTCGCCTTGAGCACCCCCTCGCTCTCGCCGCGGAAGATCGCGAGCAAGCGATGCGACGGGATGCGGTGGGCCGGTTCGGCGAAGCCGTCGTAGTCATCGAACTTGGTGCGCGACTGTCGGTGCTTGCTGCTCTTCTTGACCTTCACATCGCCGCGCTCCACCGCGCTACGCACCAGCGCTCGCGCCCGAGGGCGGTCCGCGATGCGCTCGGCGCAGATGTCCCGAGCTCCCTGCAGGGCCGAGGCCACGTCCACCACATCGCGCTCGCTGTCGACGAAGCGCGATGCGCGGGCGGCAGGTGACTCCTCGCTTGCTCGCTCGCCCAGAGCGCAGGCCCAGATCTCGTTGGCCAAGGGTTCCAGTCCTCGTTCCTTCGCGATCTCGCCACGCGTGCGTCGCTTGGGCTTGAAAGGGGCGTAGAGGTCCTCGAGCTCCGCCTTGGTCGCACAGGAGTCGAGCTGTCTTTCCAGGGTGGGGGAGAGCTTGCCCTGGGCGGCGATCGACTGCTTGATCGAGGCCAGCCGCTCCGCGAGCTCTCTCAGGTACCTGGCGCGTTCGCCGATCTGCCGCAGCGAGACCTCGTCGAGTCCGTGAGTCGATTCCTTGCGGTAACGTGCGATGAAGGGAACGGTCGCGCCCTCGCTCAGCAGGCGCAGCGCGCCGCGTACTCCCTGGAGATTTCCTCCGAACTCCCGCGCGATGCGCTCGGCGATCTCCTGCTCGGTGTCCTCGCGATCGTTGGAAGCCCTCGAGTTCGACATGCAGGTCGACTTATCACGGCGGCCGCTGCCGCGGCAGCCGTGAAGTGTCGATAGGACGTTGTTGATCCGACCGGCGGAATCAGACCCAGTCGTCGCTCGCGTGGTCCCAGCGCTTGGTGCTCTCCCCCTCAACCAAGAAGAGCTCGACAGAGCCCGCGTTGACCCGGAACACCGTGTCGGTGAAGTGAGCCGTGTAGCCGCCGTTCAGCTCCTTCAGCTTGATGTCGTCCTCGCTGATCGCATGGTAGGTCGCCTCGAGCTGCTCGCCGTCCACCACGAACGTCGCATAGCCATTCTGGTCGAATGCTTGGTAGGCGAGGTGCGGATTGGTCTTCGTCGTTGGATCCGTGAGGAAATCACCTACGCCGATGGCCAGGGCCACGGCTCCGGCTGCGGCCAGCGTCGGGCTGTTGCGGGCGGTGTTCACCAGGAGCGTCTTGTAGGTGCCCGAGCTGATGCCTCCGCACACGAACTCGGTGAAGCCCCGGGTGCCATCCTCGGCCCGTAGCGCCCCAGTGAAGAACGCGTGGATGTCGCCGGTGACCGCGACCATGTTCTCCACTCCCGACAACGTCTCGAGCAACTCCCCGCGCTTGTTGGGTACTCCATCCCAGTCCTCTGCCGAGAGGCTGAACCGCTGCCGGAACAGACTCGGCAGCGAGTCGACCGCGCTGAGGTCGATGGTGCGGGGCATGAAGGTGTACTCATTGCCCCAGATCTTCCAGGTGCTGGACGAACCCTGCAGGGTATCCAGGAACCACTTCTCCTGGGTGGGCCCCATGATGTCTTCGCTGGCCTTGCTCGACGCCTCGTAGCGCAGCTTCGCGTAAGCGTCGTACATGGGTTTGTTCACCAGATATCGCGCGCCGACCTGGCCGTAGCGATCCGTCTTCATCAACATGTGGAAGGCGTAGCCCTGCTCCAGCGACGCATCGGTGTCGTCGATCTTTTCGATGGGCGTGCCGAGGCTCTCGTTGATGGTGTCCAGCAGCCCGTTGATGAAGTCGACGCTCACCAGACCGGTGAACTGTGCAGCGTCGAACTCCGTCTTGTCGGCGTTGTCCGCCAGCGCCGTGGCGTACATCCCGCCCTGGAAGGTGTCGATGTCCACGTACGGACGTGCCAGTACCTCGAGGAAACCATTGTCCTGGATCTCCTGCTGGGTGACCGCGACGGCCCCCGGGAAGGCGTCCTCCGCGACCACGTGATCGGGTCGGTACCTTCGCAGGTCCGTCATCACCAGGTGCACGTGCTTCCCGAAGACGAAATCGCGGTAGATGGTTAGATCCTCGGGGAAGCTCACGGATGGATCGTACTCGAAGTCAGGGCCCGCCATGTAGTCGACCGGCATGTACTCGAACCAAGCCTTGTCGGCGTTCTGCCGTCGGCTAGGCTCGTGCTCGTCCTCTCGGCCGTCGGTGTAGGTCGCGGTGTTGCCCCAGCAGTCGTCTGAGAACTCGTGGTCGTCCCACACCGCGATCATCGGGAAGAGCTCGTGCGCGCGCTGCAGATCCGCGTCGCCGCGGTACGTCTGGTAGAGCTCCCGGTAGTTGTCCAGGGACTGCGCCGCGAAGTATTCCTTGTCCGTGCCCGCGTTGAAGGCGATGGCACCCGCGGTGTCTCTGAACGTCATTGCCCGGCCGGCTGCCGTGGTCTGGAAAGCGGGGTCTGCGGTTGTCTCGTAGATGTAGTCCCCGAGGTGGACGAAGAAGTCCAGCTCCCGATCGGCCATGTGTTTATACACATGGTAATACTTGCCGTTGAAGTCTTGACAGCTTGCGACGGCGAACCGCACGGCGACGTCGCTCCCTGGCGCGGCGGCGGTCTTGGTGCGTCCGGTGCGCGTGGCGTACGACCTGTCGCCCTTCTTGTAGACGAACCGGTACCAGTAGTAGGCGCCGGGTTCGAGCGCGGTGACTCGTACCTTCACGCAGCCGTCGAAGGCGCTCTCCGCGGTGAGGCTCATGCTGCTCTGCCCGTTGAGGCTGACCCGCTCCTTGAAGTTCTCGTCCTTTGCGACGTGTAGCTCGAGGCTCAGGTCGCCGCCCGCGTCTGCGTCGACGAGGCGAGTCCAGAGGATGACACTGTCCGATTTCGGATCGCCCGAGCAGACCGACTGCGGGAAGTAGGCGCTGCCATCGTCGAAGCCTCCGCCCTCACCCCCGCCGTCCTCCGAGGAACATGCAGAAGTACCAATGACGCTTCCGGCGACACCGAGCGTCACCCCCAAGAACTCCCGTCGCTTCATGGGCTGGTTCTAGCCCGGAGCCTGGGCGTAGACCACACAAACGCGAGCGGCCGCTAGGCCAGGTCCGGCGAGCGATCCCGAGAGATGCGATAGCGTTCGAGAATGCGTGGCCCAGCTTCGCGCACTGCTTGCGTCTCGAAAAGCAAGCGAGCGCCGCAGGAGGTCTCGAACTCGCAGACGTCGCTTGCGGCCTCGATGCGCTGGACGAAGTCCGCCATGTCACGCGGCTTCACGCCGTTGACACTCAGCACCGTCTCGTTGCTGTGGTCCTCGTAGCCGACGGTCAGATCGTCCGCGAGGATCTGCGTGAGCACGACGATCTCTCGCCGATCTTCGCGTCGGACGCCGGTGTAGTAGTGGGAGAGGAACTCCGGGGGCGCCTTGTCCCACCAGCGATTCCAGGTCTCGAGGTAGTTCCGGCTCAGGGGCTGGAACACCAGGCCGCCGTAGACGAAGTAGCGTGGCTCTTCTTCATAGCGGCTACGCTCGACCAGATACTGCTTTCCGCGCAGAACCAACTTGAGGTCGAGCTCCTGCCCGTCACGCATGATTCGCACCGGCAGCTCGTCGCCGATGTAGTGGTCGCCCATGACCACGTCGTAGCGGGTACGGATGCGGTCCTCGTAGCGGATGGTGCCGTTGTCCTCGATCTTGTAGCCACCGATGCGTAGCAACACGTCGCCCTGACGCAGCACGCCGTACGCGGTCCCGCCGAACTCGATACGGCGCACCAGGACGCCGGTCTGCGTGGGCTCGAGGCCAGACGCGCGCTTGAGCATCGGGTTCTCGAGGCTCTGCGATCGCAAGGACAGCGAAGGGATCTCCGGAGCACGGCCGGTCTTGATTCCGTAGAGAAATCGCTTGATCAGCGATACGGGTACCATCTCCCCGATGGCTTCGGCGTCGCGCAGCGTCTGGAAGGCGATGCCCACGACTTTCCCGTCGCAGAACACGGGCCCGCCGCTGTTGCCCTCGTTGATGGCGGCATCGACGGTCACCGCGAGCAGGTGGCGCTGGGAGTGGCTGTAGCGCTGGACCTCGATGCGGGAGACGACGCCCTCGGTGACCGACACCTCTTCACCGCCAACGGGGAAGCCGACCACGCTCACCCGGTCGCGCAAGCTGGGGAGCTCGCCGAGCTCCGCCGCGGCGTGCTGCTGAGTCGCGAAGCGCTCGTCCTCGATGCGCAACAGCGCGAGATCTGCGTCATGACAGATCCCCACGACGCGGGCGACGTACTTGTTCGGGTCGCTGACCTTCTGCACTTGAAGGAACGTGGCGTTGGCCACCACGTGGGCGCCGGTCAGCACGTGGTCCTCGTCCAGGGTGACTCCCGAGCCGGTGCTGCTCGCTGGCGTGTGATTCTGCCAGGGCGCGTCGTAGTCGGGGTTTTGTGTGGTCGCGAAGATGCGGACGACGGAAGCCTCGGACATGGGTCGGCCGCTATAGCACCTCGGGTGGGCGATGCGCACGAGTTGCGGGATCGGGCGCTTCGGCGCACTGAATGGAGGGCCAGCGGTTCGACGCTGTGATCGGGCCGGCGCGCACCTCCGAACTGGCTACACTCGGCCTGGCAACGTGCTCAAGCTCCCGACATCGCGAAGACCCCAGGCTCCCAGCCCATGACGTCCCGTATCCCCGTAGCCCTGCGTCGCGTGGCCAATCGGTTTCGACGCATCGGACGCGCACCGGTCCGCATTTGGTATCACCCGGAGTACCGACTCCCTCTGGCCGGTGCCGAGGGGGTGTTGGGGATCGAGCCGCGGCGCGCCGACTTCGTCGTTGGCTACCTGGTGGACGCTGGAGCCATCGACGAGCAGGTGCTGCAGCGCCCTCGACGCATCGCCTACTCCGAGCTCAGCCTGGTGCACACCCCCGAACTCCTGGAACGCCTCCACGACGTCGCCGAGCTCGCTCGCGTGTTTGCGATGGATCCCTCGGAGTTTCGCGTGGACGAGGTGCTGCGCTCGATCCGACTGGCCTGTGGCGGCACGCTGGCTGCGACCGAGTGGGCGCTGCTCAAGCGCAGCAACGCCTTCAACTTGCTGGGAGGATTTCACCACGCGGGGCCGAAGCGCGGTGGCGGGCTGTGTCCCGTGAACGATATCGCCACCGCGGTCGCCGTGCTGCGCACCCGAGGCTTCCGCGGCAAGGTCAATGTCATCGACCTCGACGCTCATCCTCCTGATGGCACGAGTGAGTCCTTCGCGGGCGACGAACGAGTCTGGATCGGTTCCATCTCGGGCACCGACTGGGGGCCCTTGCCGAACGTGGACGAGACGGTATTGCCGTCGGGAAGCGGTGACTCGGTGTACCTGGCGACGCTGGGCGCGCTGCTCTCGCGCATGCCCCGGGCCGACCTCTACTTCGTGCTGGCGGGTGGCGACGTGCTGGCGGGGGATCGCATGGGTGGCCTGGGGCTGACCCTCGACGGGGCGCGGCAGCGCGACCTGATGGTCTCCTGGTACGTCGGAGATCAAGCCTGCGTCTGGCTACCCGCCGGAGGCTACCACGCCGATGCCTGGAAGCTGCTCGCGGGCAGCGTGCTGGCGTGTGGTCTGGGCTCCGACGCACCGATCGTCGCAAACTACGACCCGCTGCGCAGTCGCTTCGCGCGCATCGGTCAGAGCCTGGATCGGGGTGAGCTCGAAGGTCTGACCGAGCTGACCCTGAACGACTTGCTCGGTGACCTCCGCGTGCAGCAGGGCACCCGGCGCTTTCTCGGTTTCTATACCGAGGACGGCTGTGAGTACGCACTGGCTCGCTACGGGATCCTGCGTCAGCTCGAGCGTCTCGGATACTCGGACTTCGAAGTGGAACTGGACGAAGGCGGCAGCGGCGACCGCATGCGGCTGTTTGGTCATGCAGGTGCCGCGCGGCACCTGCTCGTGGAGTGTGTCGCGGAGATCAAGCGCCCCGAGGAGGTGCTGTTCGTCAACTGGCTGACCCTGCGCAATCCGCGCGCTCAGTTCAGCGCGCGTCGCCCAAAGCTGCCCGGCCAGGAGCATCCAGGGCTCGGCCTGGCTCGAGAGGCGGGGGAGTTGCTGAATCGCATCGCCGAGAGGTTGCAGCTGGCTGGGGTCGCCTTCCGTCCGGCTTCATACCACCTGGCCTACGCCGCGCGTCATGACGCCAGCTTCAGCGACCCCGGGCGCCAGGGCCGCTTCGAGGCCCTGATGCGCGACCTGAAGCACTTGCCCCTGCTGGAGGCGAGCACCAAGGTGGCGACGGGACAGGTGCTCCTGGACGGCAAACCCTACGTCTGGGAAGCCGATCTGATGGTGCACTGGCACAAGGTGCCTGGAGACGTCGACCTGGATCAGCGCCGAGCGCAGATCCGTGAGGCAAGAGAGGCAGCGCACTTCGTCCTGGCCCCGATGCCAGACGTCCGAGCCACCCGATCCGAGGTCTAGAGCGCGTAGCCGACGCCGAGGTACGCGCTCAGGTACTGATCCAGCGCGCCTCCGGCCACTCTGGCGTCGCCGACCTCTGGGTTCAGCTTGAAGAAGTAGCGTTCCAGCTCGAAGCCAGCGCGCACGTCCAGCGCATCGGTGAGGGCGTAGCGGAGCTGCATACCGAAGTCGATGCCTCCGGCGCTGGCGTTGGGGAACCAGGCGTCCTCCGCGATGTCGCCCTCACCGAGGACCGCTCGGTACCCGAGCATCGTGATCAGGGTCAAGGCGCGTGTGGCCTGGAACTCGAAGCCGGCCCCCAGGCGCAGGAACTGGTAGTCCGCGCTGGGTACGCCCGGTTCCGCAGGGTAAAGAGCGTTGTCGGGGACGGTGTCCTCCACCTCGAAGACGCGTCGACCATAGCCAACGCCAGCGGTGACGCGATGTGTTCGCACCGGTACCCGCGCGGCCAGGCCGACGCCATACGCGTGGCTCGAGGTGTCGAAGGTCTCGCCCGCGTAGCGCTCGGAGTCGAGGCCCACCGCCTGCCCGTAGCTGCCCTCGACGCCGAACCAGCTCAGGGCTCCGTGGTCGCCCGCGAGCGCACCAGGGAACAGCGCGAGGTCGCCTTCCAGCCACGGCCCCGTCTTCAGTGTGTAGCTCTGCAGGCGCTGGAAGATGTCGTCGTTGTAGCGGAGCATGCGGCGAAAGGCCCCCGCTCGAAACGAGGCCTCGAGGCCGCTGGCTCGACTGGCGTCGCCCGAGGGCGGCGCCGATGCCTCGTCGACCTGGGCCTGGGCGGCGACCGAGAAGACCAGCACGGTGAGGAACGGACCCAGGGCGGAGCTCAGACGCCCGGGGCAAAGCCGATCGAGACGGTTCATTCTTCGTCCAGGATGTAGGCGGGGCTGGCCCGGAACTTGAGCGCGGCGGAGACCTCTTGGCAGACGCCGTCTGCGTCGGGAGCCAAGTCGGCGGTGCCTCCGATCACGCTCGTCGCGAGCTTCTGCAGATCGGAGCCGATGTTCAGACCGGCGACGATCTCCTTGAAGTCGTCCACGTTGATGCCACCGCTCACGAGGCCCTCGACGAAGACGCCGCCGACCCTGGGTTCTCGTGTCAGGTCGAACTCGAGCTGTGCGCCCCGCACGTGGAGGTTGAAGTCCGCGTCGAGCACGCGCACGGGCAGCCAGGCTTCGTCGGCGTGGGCATACAGCTTGCCGTCCCTGACGTAGCCTTCGAAGCTGCTCGTCGGTGCTTCCTCGCGGTTATAGCCGAAGGTCTGATAGAGCTCGTAGGCGCCCGTGGTGTCTTGAAGGACGGCGCCGGTGCCGGCGCCGAGCGTCAGTCTGACGTCGGGATCTTCATCGAGGTCATCGAGCCCCTGCAGCTCCATGACGATCAGGAGCTGGCCGTTGGTGATCGCTGCCTCGAGCAACACGTCGATGTTGTCCTCGCCGACGAAGGTCTTGATCAACGGCAGCAACACGGCGAACTGATTGTCGACACCCTCGCGACCATCCGGCCCGTCGAAATCCTTCTTGAAGCAGGTCGCGGCGTCTTCCCCAATTCCATTGGCTCGATCGAGGTTCAGACCCTCGGCGACCCCTGGAGAGCTGTCCGTGGGCTGTTCCAGCTGCTGGGCGAAGGTCGCGAACGTGAGCACGGCGCCGAAGTTGCCGGAA
The DNA here is from genome assembly GCA_020430865.1 of Myxococcales bacterium. The sequence continues at coordinate 6,350 of JAGQIY010001486.1, read as the reverse complement.
GCCGCCTTTGCCGGCGTGTCGTCGACCTCGGGATCTCCACCACAAGCGGCGAGCACGAAGCCGCAGAGTCCGGTCGCGAGCGCGCGCCTCATACGGCCTCGAGTCCGTCCAGGCCTTCTGCGACCAGGCCCTCGTTAGCGCCGAACTCGCCCACGGGCGCGTCCATCATGCCGAGGATCGTGAAGCCGAGCTTGCTGGCGTTGGCACCTGGGGCACGAAGGTGCACGCCCTTCTTCAGCCGCCCGCTGGCACCGCCGGCGAGCACCACGGGATACTCGTCGACCGCGTGACTCTTGCCGAAGCTGCAGTCCGAGAAGCCCATTACGAGGCAGTGATCCAGCAGGGTCTCGTCTCCCTCCGGAACCGCTCGTAGCGCCTGCAGGGTGTATGCATACTCGGCGATGATCTGCTGGATGATCGCGGTCACCTGAGGTTGGTCTCCGGGCTCGTCGTGCGTGAGCTGGTGGTGACCCAGCGGCGCGCCTGGGTAGAGAACGTTGCCGACTGGCTTGCTGAAGAGGTAGGAGAAGACCCGGGTCTGGTCACACGCCAGGCTCATCGCCAGCATGTCGCTCATCACGCGGCTGATCGCGGACATCTGGGCGCGACCTTCGATGTCTGGGTAGTCGGCGAGTGGCTCCACTGGCTTGGCGCAGGCGGCGTAGTTGGGTGGATCTTCCTCGAGGCGAGCGATCTGCTTCTCCAGGTCGCGCACGGCGGTGAAGTGCTGGTCCAGTCGCTGCCGATCGAAGCGACTCACGCGCTGTTGCAGCGCCTTGGCGTCTTCGCTCACGGCGTCGAGCACGCTGCGCCGCAGTCCCAGGCGAGGATCGATCAGCGGATCGTCCCCCGGCGCGCGAAAACCAGCGCCGAACAGGCGCTCGAAGAGCGCAGCTGGGCTCCACTCCGGCGGATTGACCTGACCTGGGCCGGTGTAGCTCAGGCTGGCGTCCGTGCGCTCCACGGCGATCTCGAGCGACGGAAAGCGCGTCTGACCTCGGAAGGCGTCGGCCAGCATCTGGTCCAGGGTCGCCGTGGCGAAGGTGCTGTTGGAGAAGTCGCCTCCTGCCACGCCGAGACGTCGACCGGTCAGGAGCGCCGCAGGTCCGGTTCCGTGCGGTACTTCGTTGGGCTGGTAGACCTTGAGCCCGCTGACCACGGTGATGTCTGACTTCACGTCAGCCAGCGGGCTGAGCTCCTCGCTGAGCTCGTAGTCGGCGCCTACCTGCTTTGGGTTCCATTTGTCGGCATGACTGCCGTTGCCATAGAACCACCAGCCGAAGCGCTTGGGGAAGCCCTCGCCAGAGGCGTAGGCGTTTCCGTTGTCGTTGAGGAAGACCTCGAGCGCGGGAAGCGCGACTCCGACGGCGACTCCGCCGAGCAGACCACGCAGCACCGTGCGCCGGTCGAGTTTGCGGACCATCACTCCCCCTCCGATGCCATGCGGAAACCGTCGCTCCTGGCGATCTCTCGCAACAGGACCTTGACGCGGAAGTTGCCGAGCAAGAACGCTTCCGTGAGACGCTGTATCTCACCATCCTCGCCCTCGCGCTCGACTGAGCCCTTCGCGTAGCGGTAGAGCTTCTGCGTCAGGCAACTCCCGAGGTTCGGATGACTCGCGATGGCCTGCCCGAGCCCGATCGCGTCCTCGAAACGGGAGCCATCCACCTCACCGCTGGCGTCGATCGGCGTATCTGCCTCGGTGGTTCGAAACTTGCCGATGCCATCGAAATTCTCCAGGCCAAGGCCGATCGGGTCCATCGCGCGATGGCAGCTGGCGCACAGCGGGACGCTCAGGTGGTCCTGGATGCGATCCCTCAAGGTTGGCGCGTTCGCGGAAGGCTCGGGGAGCGACGTGTCGACGTTCGCCGGCGGAGGCGGGATCTCACCGCACAGCAACACCGTACGTACGAACTTGCCGCGGAGCGTCGCCGAGGTATTCGTGGGGTGAGAGTGCATCGCGAGGATGCTCGCGTGACCCAGCAAGCCGCGGCGCGGCCCGTCCTCTGGAAGCTCCGTCAAAGCAAAGCCGTCGATGCTCGGCGCGGGGACGCTGTACAGCGCCGCGAGGCGGCGGTTGAGGAAGGTCTTCCGCGTGGTGAACAGCTCTCGATAGTCCGCGTCTTCGTCGAACACCAGGTACTCGATCAGGCGCAGGGTCTCCTCGCGAGCGTCGGGCCCTAGATCGGCGCTATGTGAGGTGAAGATGGTGGTGTCCTTCACCAGGTCGTTCAGGCCCTGCAGACCGTAGAGTTCACTGAAGAAGTTCCTCACCCCCACCCGCGCCCGGGGAGACTCCAGCATGCGTGCAACGTGCGCGTCGATCTGCTTGGCATCCAGCAAGTCGCCGCGCTCTCCTGCGTCCAGGAGCTCGTCGTCGGGCGTGCTGTTCCAGAGGAAGAACGCCAGGCGAGATGCCATCTCCGTGCTGGTGTAGCGCTTGAATGCGGAGTCGGGGTCGGTCTCTCCAAGTTCCACGCGGAACAAGAAGTTGGGGGACTGGAGCAGCCCCGCCATCGCGAACTCGAGGCCGTCGTAGAAGTCGCTCAGCTGCCGCGCCGCCTCGCTGGCGATGCCGACGTAGCGATCCACCTCCGCCTGGCTGAGGGAACGTCGCCACAGGCGCCGGCCGAAGCTGGAGACGAACGCCGCTGCGCACGTGTCGTCCACGGCCGCGGCGGGTGCGCATGGCACGAGGGCATCGCGCTCGGCGCCGGCTTCCATCGCCTGCTCGGCGATGTCGTAGGCGGCGCGTTCGTACTGCTCGACACCGCGCGACGAGATGCTCGCGATGGAGCCCCCGACGTTGAGGAATCCGCCAGCTTCCGTGTCCGGCTCGAGCGCCGAGGGTACGACGATCTCCGCGCCCAGCAGCGCTCGGACGGAGTTCGCGTACTGGGCTTGGGTGAGCCGCTTCAGGGTGACGGGCGCTGGCTGGAGCGGCGCCTTGTGGGTGTCCGGCGGCGGCTCGATTTGCCCCGTGCAGGCGACGGCGAGCAAACCAGCGAGCCAGCCTCTTGAGAGCAGCTTGGCCATGGCTCCTTGAGTCCGACGAGGAACGGCGCCGGGATTTCGAGTATGCGAAGGGTCCGGCCGTCGGGTCAATCAGATGTGAGCGCAGCGTCAGATTTGGCGCCTGCGAACAGGGGCGCAGGCGTACCTCCCACGGCCCGGGGGCGTCCGATGCATCAAGAACGGGAGCGCTGAGCCCCCACTGACTCACCGCTCCGATGCATCCCCTCGGTACACGAACGGCTGGGCCGCGGCCGGTCCCTTCAGCTTGTGGCGAAGGCGGCCGTATCGTGAGCGTAGGCCCGAAGGAGAGAGTTCTGGCGTGGCTCGGCGTGCGTCCGTGAATATCACGCGGCGAGCCTGGCTCGGCGGCGTGCTGAGTGCGCTCTGGGCGCGGAGCTCTTCCGCGGCTACGCCGGAACTGCCGGTGAGTCGTCAGGCAAAGCTGATCTCCAAGCTTGCCTCGTACGATCGCAACTTCAGGTCCCGTGCTGGTCAGGTCGCGCTCACCCTCGTGGTCTATCGAGACGAGGACGTGGACTCCGAGCGTACCGCGCAGTTGATGCTGTCGGAGCTCGGACACCGCTCGAACGTCGGTGGTCTGCCCCACGCCGAGGAGCGGGAGGTATTTCGCGGCTCGGAGTGGTTGGCGGGACGTGTCGTCGAGGGGGGAATAGCCATCGTCTACCTCTGCCCCGGACTCGAGGCGGCCATGGACGCGATCGCCGACGCGCTATCGGGCAAGGACGTGATGACCATCGGCTCACGCGCGGGTTACGCTGATGGACGCTCGGTGGTCTCGTTCGATCTCGTCTCTGGCAAGCCGAAGCTGATCGTCCATCTCCCCCAGGCGAAACGACAGAACGTGAAGTTTTCCGCGCGCTTTCTCAGACTCGCGGAGGTGATCCGATGACGCCCAGGCGTCCTGGCTCGGTTTCGCGAGGAAACGCTCAAAGGCTCGCCTCACCTGCTCTCGTGGGCCTCCTGCTGTTCGCCCTTGCTGGACATGCAGCGGCTCAAGACGACGACGTCGAGGCCTTGCTGGATGAACCCATCGTCGAGACCGCGACGATGGGCAGCGAGAGCGCCAACGCGGCGCCCGCCACGTCGACCACGATCACCTCCGACCAGCTGCGGCGCTACGGGATCCGCAGCCTGGACGAAGCCCTCGATTTCCTGTCGCTGGGGATGACCACCTCGCAGCCATTGCACTCCGTGGAGGTGGGCGCCCGCGGAGTGGCCCTGACCATCGACTACGGAAACCATGTACTGCTGTTGATCGACGGGCACCGCATGAACGAGCCGTGGAATGGCACGGCGTACTTCGAGCGCGGTGCAGCGATCCCGTTCGAGCTGATTGATCGCGTCGAGGTCGTCCTGGGCCCTGGCTCGGTGCTCTATGGGTCCCAGGCGATGCTGGGTGTCGTCCACGTCGTCACCAAGCGGGCCAAGGACTACCGCGGCGTCCACCTGATCCTGGAGGGCGGGTTCACGCCTCCCAGCGACCGGGATCAGAGCCTGAGGGGCTTCGGCTCCGACGGCTACTTCGCGGATGGTGGCGGGGACGTCCGAGTCGGTGCGGGCTACGGACGCGAGTTTCGACTCTTCGACGAGCAAGCGGAGGCGGTCGTTCAGCTGGAGTATTACCGTCACTCGGGTCCAGTCTTCTCGTTTCACGCCCAGGACTACGGGGAGGATTCGGTCACCGGACAGCCAAAGAGCTTTGGGCCTCGTGCCCGCCCAGGGGTCTGGGGGGGGAGAGCCGAAGACAGCTACTACACGCAGATCCCTGCGGCATACGGGCGACTGTACGTCGGGGACTGGACCGTTTCCGCGCGGGGCGCGATCTACAAGCGTGCGACGCCCTATCTCGATGGCATCGTCCAGGACACGGGGAACTTCGACGACCCCGAGAATCACGAGATGGATCGCTGGCTCAACCTGGACGTCTCTCGTCGCTTTGCGCTCAATGTGAGGTCGTCCGTGGAGGCCAAGGTCTACGCCGATCTCTACGACTACCGCTGGTTCAACCGCACGGATGCCGCCGAGGACTGCGTCGAAGGTCAGCTCCTTGGTTGCGATCGTTTGCTGGTTGGCAAGACGCGTGTGCTGGGTGCGGAGCTCCAGGGCACTCATGACTGGGACGTCGCGCGAACGAACTCGACCTTGGCCGGCATCGACGCCAGGGCCCGGCACGTCGACTCGGTCACCACGCTGCAGGACCACGCGTCGCCGAGTCGGGCTTCCGTCGGCGCGTTCGATGAAGACAACCTGGCAAGCGCCGTGTATCTCCAGCACACGTCACGGCTGGTGGAATCGCTGAGCCTGAACGCCGGTGTCCGCGGCGATCTGGACCCGCGCTTTGGTCTCGCGGTCTCACCTCGGGCGGCGGTGGTCTGGGCGCCCTGGCAGGACGCCGCTCTCAAGGGGATCTACTCTCAGGCGTTCCGTGCCCCCTCAGCCTATGAGCGAGGTTACTCGGATCCCAACTCAGACTTGCCGAATCCCGACCTCGAGGCGGAGACGGTGCGCTCCGTCGAGGCTACGTTCGAGCAACGCTTCGGCTATCACCGCATCTTCTTTGGCGCGTTCCGGTCCTGGTGGAGCGACATGGTGACCCTGGAGTCACTGGAGCAGCCCGACATCGACGTCGCGATTGCCGCAGGGCAATTAGAGCCTGGCACCGACGAAGCTTACCAGTACCAGAACCTCTCGCGCATCGATAACTGGGGCATGAACGCTGCCTACGACGGGGCGTTGCTGGCGAATGCGCTGCGCTTCGGCGTGACGCTGACCAGTGCCTTCACGCGCCAGGAGAACGACGGTGAGGCACCGTTGCTCCCGACGGTCGGACCGCAGGTCTTCGGCAACGCCCATGCTTCTTACGCGCTAGGGAACGAGCTACCGACGTTCGCGCTGGCGCTGCAGTACCAGGGTCGACGTCTGGTCGACGAGTTCTACGAGGGGGAGTTCAGCAAGCGTCCTGTGGTGGATCCCGCTTGGCGCCTGAAGGGCACGATGTCCGGTGAGCTGCCGGGGGTCGAGACACTCGACTACCGCGTGGGCGCGACCTACTCCTTCGCGAGATACAGCCCGTATGCCATCGGGGCGAACGTGTACGGGAGCGATGGTCCTGCGGACCTCGCTCCGGTGCCGCGACTGACGGTGTTCGCCGGTCTGCATTACCAGTTCGAACCCTGACTACCGGGCGTTCTTGCGCTGGAACGTGACCAGATCGGAGACACTTGTGGAGCCATCGAGGATCCCGAGCGTCTTTGCGCTGTCATCGCCCAGCACGTGGTGCCTGCCGAAGGCCAGTGCGTAGGTGTCCACGATGC
>JAGQIY010001485.1 GCA_020430865.1 Myxococcales bacterium | reverse complement strand
TAGTAACTCAACCCTGAGTTACTATCGCTCGGCCAGGAGAAAGCCCTCCAGCTCTGCGGTCCAAGGTCGCGTGCCCTGACTTTGGTCCGCAGAGCTGGAGGGCTCTCGAGCGTGCTCACGCGCCCGCGTGCACGCGCCGTCGTTCAGGCGGCGCGCGCGCTGAGCTCGAGGCGACGGCCGATGCGCGTGGCCAGCGCCATGATGGTCACCTGAGGGTTCACCCCGATTGCCGTGGGGAACAGGCTCGCGTCGGCGACGTAGCAGCCTGGTAGGTCCCAGACCTCGCCGCTGAGATTGACCACGGACGTCGCTGGGTCGGAGCCCATGCGCGCCGTCCCCATCAGATGCACCGTGAACAACTCCAGAGTGTTCACGTCTGTCTGCAGCTCGTCGATCTTGTCCAGATCGTCACGGGTGTAGGCGATGTGCTGGTTCGTGAATGGCAGCACCACCATTTCCGCCCCGAGCTCGAAGTGCATCGAGGCCAGGAGCTTCACCCCGCGCTTGAAGCGCTGGTGGTCCAGGTTCGTCAGGTCGTAGCGAACCAGGGGCATGCCGAGCATGGTGCGACTGACGCTGCCCGAAGTGGAGTCTTCCACGAGCACACCGCTGATCACCATGTTCTCGTAGCGACTCATCAGCTCCCACGCGCGAGAACCGTGGAACGGTAGGTAGGCCGCAAGGATCCCCGGGGCAACGAAGTTCTCTGCGAACAGCAGGCCGTCCTCGTGGAACTCCCGGATCTGAGTGTTCTGGCTCACGCCCTTGTAGCCGTCCACCTGGTGGGGGTAGACGGCGAGCACCTTCGCGTTGGGGTGGCACAGGAAGTTCTTGCCGAGCTGACCGCTGCGGCGACCGAGTTTGTGTTTCTGCAAGAGCAGCGGGGTCTGCACCGCGCCGCAAGCGACGATCACCGCCCTCGCCCTCACACGAACCTTTCGATCAGCCTTGCGCGTCTGTGGGTTGATGGACCTACCGATGATGCCGACGCAGCGTCCGCCCTCGATCCAGAGTTGCTCGACTCTGACTTCCGTGAGGCAATCAGCGCCCCTGGCGAAGGCGCGAGGGAGGTAGCTGACGAGTGTCGACTGCTTCGCCCCCGTGGGGCAGCCCAGCGCGCAGTTGTTCGCGCCGACGCAAGCGCTCTGGTTCCTGCGGTTCGTGGTGTAGTGCCAGCCCATCTTCTTGGCACCGGCCTCCATCAGGCGACTGTCTTCACCCACGGAGACCTCGGACTGGTAGTTGGCGCTGATCGTGTGCTCGACCTCCTGGAAGACTTCGTCGAGCCCCGTCACTCCCATGTCCGAGGAACGCGTGATGCGCTCCCAGTCGGCGAGCACGCGCTCCGGTGGTCGATACGCCATGCCTCCGTTGATCACCGTGCTGCCACCGACGCAGCGCCCCTCGACGTAAGGGATTGGTGTGCGACCGACGATCATCGTCGCGCTCGCGTCCCGGTACAGCCGGGGCACGCTCTGCGTGGTGTAGGGGTTGAACGACGAGGTCGGGTGATAGCTGCCCTCCTCGACGAACATCACGTGGTGGCCAGCCTCTGCGAGCGCTGCGCCGGCCGCGGCGCCGCCGGCGCCGGTACCGACGACCACCACATCGGCTTCGAAGGACTGATCTTCGGCGTAGTCTTCGTGGGCGAGAACGGTCATTGGGGGCCTCCGGATCACTGCGCTGCCAGCGCGCTCTCACTCAACAGATCGTGACGCAGCTCGATGCGCTGTCTCATGAACGCGATGGGCTTGTAGTTCAGGCGCTGGTGCACCTCGTCGGTGTCGAAGTAAGCGCTGAGCACCGAGCCGCGGATGCCCACCACCAGCAGGCGGATGGGCATCCAGCGCGAGCTGGCGAAGCGCGCCAGTACGCGGTCGGCCTGACTGCGCTCCATCTGGCTCACGCGCTTCGTACTCATGAAGAGCAGGCGCGGCGCCCAGTCGAGCAGGATGAACGACAGCCAGAGCCCGCGCGCTGCCAGCGGGTGCATGTACATCATGAACCCACGAACGTGGCGCTCGATACGGGTCACCATGTCCTCGGTGAGCGGCGCCGGAGGCGGCGGGCACAGGATGGTGATGATGGCGTGAAACATGCGCACGTAGCGCTCGCTCATCGGATAGGGGTCGGCGAAGGTCCAGCCGTCCTGGGGGTGCCGAGCAAGCGCGGGCGTCTGTGACGCCATGGGCAGCTTGCGTTTGGGTTCGGGCAGAGGCTCGTGCTTGCTCGGCTTGGCGGTCATGGCTCCTCGTCTGGTGGTGTTGGGGGTGGGGTCGCCAACAAGGCTGGCTTGACGACGGTCTTGAGCAGCACGACGAACTCGCGGTCGACGCGCTGGTAGTACTTCCGGCTCGCGCCGATCGCGCGCTCCTCGTCGCCGTCGGCTAGTGCGCTGAGTGTTTCCCGGAGGTAATCAGGGAAGCTGGACTCCAGGACCCAGAGCGCCGGGTAGCGCCCGAGGATGTCACGGTACGCTTCGAGGAACGGATTGGCGATCCAGCGGATCGCGGTGGAGTGCCCCGCGTCGATGAGTGCCTCCAGCCAGCGATGGAAGCCCTTGCCGACCAGCGCTCCATCCTTGGTCTCGAACGCGGTGATCAGCAGATCGGTGATGCCGGTCAGGCGATCGATGTCGCTGCTGTCAGCGCGTCGCACGGCCAACCGGGTAGCGAACTCGAGCACCTGCTCGCGTGCTGGCAGGATATCCTCGAGGATATGCACGACCTCGGCCAAAGAGCCCCCCGCCTCCAGCATGGGGGAGAGCAACTCCATCGTGCCCGTCTTCTTGTAGTCACTGATCGTGACCCCCTGTCCGTGCCGCACCGTGACGAGACGCGCTTGCTCCAGCTTTCGCACCGCCTCTCGAAGCGTGTTCCGGTTGGTGCCGTAGGTCGCGGCGAGGTCTCGTTCGCCGGGCAACCGCTCACCCGCGGCCAGCTCACCCACCAGGATCTGGCGGCGCAGGTCGCGAAAGATGGAGTCAGCGATGTTGGAGCTCTGTGTCTGCTCTTCCATGGCGACGACTCTAGGCAAAACCGCCACGAATGACCCGCGGTTCGGCTCGCCTGTGTCCTGGCCAGGCTGGCGCCAGGCTCGGGCGCCGGCGGGCGGCGCCTGCGAAGCGGGGCAGGGGGTCAGGACGAGAGCGCTCATGATTCAGGGAGGAGCTGGCACCAATCGCGATTGGTTGAACCAGTATGACTGGTTCAACCACGAGATCAAGCGGTGTGAATCAAAATACGCATACGCCTGGTGGACCGGTGCCCAAGTATTTGAAATCAATGCGAGGTCTAGGCGCGAAAAGTCAACGCTACCTCGATGGCTCAAGCCCGGGATGCGTTTGCCACGGGTGGATCCCACGCAGCGCAAGGCCCGCAGCGCGTCCGCTCCGACGACGGCGGATGCGGGGGAGCCAGGCGCACCTCACCCCCAAACCCCGTGGGACCAGGGCCAGCGTCGATGGTTCCGGGAGGAAATTGCTCGGCGGTCGTGCTCAGCGCGCGAAGCCGTAGGCTTCCGGTTGACGCAGCTCGGGCAGTGCGTCCTTGGGCAGCAAGATGGTGCGAACCGCCCACAGGTCGGTGAAGATGCGATAGCGAGCGGTGCGATCCAGGTAGTCGACGCCGCTCGAGCCGCCAGTGCCGATGCGCCTACCGATGATGCGCTCGACCATGCGTGCGTGGCGCGAGCGCCAGATCACCAGCTGCTCCTCCGCCTCCACCACGGTGTCCAGGAGCAAGCGTGGCCATGCCAGCAGCGGCAGCTCTCGGTAGGACTCCACGAACAGCACACCAGCGCGTACCCGCTTGGCCCGCGCGCGTGCAGCTTCGGGAACGTCTTCGGCGAACAGGAAGCGCCGCGCGTAGGCCTCGCCGTCGGCGAACTGTCGCTCGATGCCGTCGGTGATCTTTCCCAGCGCCGCCAGCATCCGCTGCTTCTTGCTGACGTTCAGCTCTTGCATCGCGCGGAAGTAATCCTCGAGGAAATCATTCACGGCCCCGTCGTCGCTCGGGTCGTCGGGGCTCGAACCCTGGACCGGTGTGCGGTAGAGCCATTCCTCCAGCGCGGATTTCAGAGAGGTCTCGGCGCGAGCATCGCTGATGCGTTGCCACGCTAGCTTGCCTCCAGGGGAATCGACGGCGAGGCTCTTCAAGTGCTCCAGCGGGTCCGTTCCGCCGTAGTCGAGGCGAGCCTCGTCTCTCAGTCCAAGCAGGATCTCCAGCTCTCGCATCTGAAAGCTCTGGAAACCGCTCGCGGGGATCAGCTTGTCGCGGAAGGCCAGGAAGTCCTGGGGGGTGAGGGTCTCCATGACCTTGAACTGGTCGACGGCCAGCTCGAGTATGGTCGTGACCCGTCGCAGGTGGTGGACGACGTAGGGTATCTTTTCCTCGGGGACACGCGGTTCCGCGAGGTGATCTCGGGCGAGCCGCAGCTCCCGCAGGCTCAGCTTGAACCAGAGCTCGAAGGCCTGATGCACGATGATGAAGTGCAGCTCGTCCGGCATCAGGGCGGCTTCATCGCCTTCGATGCCGCCCTGGAGGCTGAGCAGTCGATCGAGCTTGAGGTAGTCCCAGTAGGTGTTGGTCGCCATCTGACCAGGACGGTAACGGCAGCTGCGGTTCCGCTCAATGCTGCAGTTCATGGTGCAGGCTCCTGCATTATGTCGCCTGTTCGAGGCGGATCTCCTCCAGCCCGCGTGCGACCTCGCGCAGCAGCCCATCCGCGTGGTCCCGAACGCCAGCGTCTGCTTCGCGCGCCCAGCCCTCGACCAGCGGGAGCTGCTCGGGCGGGATGCGCAGGCGAGGGCGGTGTCCGAGGATGCGATCCAGGCGGTACGCCACTCGTTCGGGGAGCTGACTGTCTCGCTGGATGTCTCGCTCCGCGATCACGCGACACAGTGCTGCTAGACGCCCCGGTTCAGGCGGAGTCCGCCACCTCAGAGCCAGGGCTGTCTCGTTCATCGCGCCGAACGTCAGCGCACGCCGGAAAGCCGCTCGGGTTCGTGCCTGCTCGGCGAGCACGCCATCCAGCAAGATCTCCGTACCAATGTGCGCGACGGCCCGCGCCGCTCCCCGCGGAAGGCCCCGGGACTCGAGCTCGGCGAAGGCCTTGGAGTTGAGTTCCCGGAAAGGTCCGCACGCGTGAAACACGGCGTCGGTGCGGTGGTGGAGCTCGATCCCCTCAGCCACCCTCCCAAGCTCGGCCATCGGAGCCGGCGCCCCCAGCATGGTGGCGAGATCGGGCAGCATGGCTCCCAGGTGATGGGCGGCGTCTCGCGAGTACCAGGTCGCGACCGCCAGGTGACCGAAGAAGTTCACGTGAGGGTTATAGGGCTCGCGTGGGCGAGGTCCCAGAGCATCCTCCGCGGATAGCTGCGGTGTGTCTGCAAGCCTCGGGGCCCAGGCCTTGACCGGGAGCGCCTACCTGGAAGTCGATTCCAGCAGTATGCGTTTGTTGCCTTGGTCGTCCGAGGCGTCACGGCTAAGCAATCCGACATGCGAGCATTCCTGATTGGCTTGGTGGTGAGCGGCGCCCTCGTCGGCTGTGGATCGGATGACGGAGGCAGCTCCGGCAACGGCGGCAGCGGCGGCAGCGCGGCCAGTGGTGGCAGCGGAGGCACGACCGCCGGCGGCACCGGCGGCGACACGGTTGGAGGCAGCGGAGGCGGCGGGAGCGGCGGTGGAGGTCAGACCGCGTTCAGCTGCGATGCGGGCAGCGTCGTCGAAGGCTGGAACGAGGGCTTCATGGTCGGGGGGGAGGCCAGGCGTTTCCATGCGGCACTACCCAAGGACCCAACGGTCCCGGTCTCCATTGTCTTCAACTGGCATGGGTACGGGGACACCGCGGAGAACATGCAGAGGTTCTTCGCCCCGGACCCCGACGCGGACCCGGACTTCCCGTTGATCGTGATCACCCCTGACGACATCGGCCTGACGCCGTTTGCCGAGCCCAGGGGCCTCGACTGGGATCTATTCGAGAGCGCGCCAGGGGACGCCAACATCGAGGGCGCCCTGTTCGAGGAGGTCGTTGGCTGTCTCGACGAGGACTTCGATCTGAACCTGGGGCGCATCTACCAGGTGGGTTTCAGCGCCGGGGCGCTGACCGCGAACATGATGCACAGTCGCTACCCGCAGCACATCCCGGCGGTGGTCGCGTTCAGCGGCGCCTGGTTCAATGATCAGGACGAGGTCGACGGGGTGAACCTGCTCGGGCTCCCCGTGAATCTGCAGTGGAACGCCCTGAACGCCGCGGATGGCGGTGCGGTGCTGCTCAGCCACGGCGGTGCCAGCGACGTGTTCGGCACGGCTGGAACGCAGATCATCGACTTCGAGAAGTCCGCCGGGTTCGCAGCTCCCTTCTTGCGCGGCAACGGTCGCGAAGTGCTCGACTGCGTGCACTCCAACGGTCACCAGCCGCACCCGCAGGTGAACACTGCACTCGTCTTGCAGTTCTTCAAGGCGCACGAGGTCGGTCAGCCCTCGACCTTGGATCTCGCCGGATGGCCGGACTCCTGCTCCTTGGTCGAGTAGCCCAGCGACTCTGGCTGAAACGCCGAGGCCCACTTCCTTGGGGAAGCGGGCCCGGGCCGATTCAGTCCGGCCGCATGGGCGCCAGTCTCAGCCTTTTCCGCGAGGCTGCGTGGGCAGCACGTTGCCCAGAACGCGTTGACCCGTGGAGGTGGCTGCCAGCTCCTGGTTCAGGTCGCTGAAGCTGGGGACCGCCGGGGCCTTCGGCACGCTCGGCCCTGGCTGAGTCTCGGGGCTCGCGGACATCGGCGCAGGGATGGTGTCTCCAGCTCGCTCCCACTCATCCAGCGCCTCGAACGGCTCCAGTCCGTCGGGCACGGTATCGCGAGGCTCCACCAACTCATGTTCGAAGCCGCTGGGCTCGCCACGTAGCTCGCGAGTGCCCGAGCGTCGCAGACCCTGCACGCTGATGCGAGGCGGTGTGATCTCGGCTCCCTGGCTCATGCCCATGCGGTATCGCATCTTCCTGCGCGTGGTTCAACCAGCAGCCTCAGCCCTGGAAGATCCGGATCAGGCCTTCCATGCGAGACGCGAGGAACTTTTCACTCGCGCCGAAGTGTGAGCGGCGCGCCTCCAGGGTCGCGACGAGTTGCCGCAGGGTTTCGAGATCCGTCATGCGGACACGGCGTGCCAGGCGATACAACTCGTCCACGAAGCTCGCGGGAGGCGGAGCCCCGAGGGCGTTCTGGAGCTTGAAGACATAGTCCAGCCACTCGGCACGCGCGGTGGCGTCCGCCAGCCGGCAGGCGAACTGCAGCGCCATGTCTCGCGTCTCGGAGTCGAGTTCACCGCGCCGCCCGGCTTCTTCGAGCACCAGCTCCAGTGGGGGGCGGAGCACCCGCACTGCTTCCGTCGAGTTGCCCAGCTTCAGCGCCTTCTCCGCCACACCACCGAGCAAGGTGAAGACGTTCGCGCGCCCCGTCTCATCGTCCCGTGAGAGCGTTTCCGCGGTCACCGAAGCTCGGCGGGTCGGAGATTGGCGAGTGGTTTCAGCGGACCACGCCGCGTTCCTCACTTCGATTCTCAGCTGCATGCCGCCGACCTGAACCGTCTCACGCCCACGGAGTTCCCGCAGAGCTTCGATGCGCTCGCCGTCGACGTACACGCCGTTGCGGCTGCCCAGATCCTCCACGCTCGGCACGCCGCCTGCGATCGAAAAACAAGCGTGCCGCCGGGACACCAACGGATCGCCCTCGACGACGAAGTCGCAGCTGATGTCCCGTCCCACGATCGTCGGGTGCGCGCCGAGGGCAATCTCTCGATCACCGCTGAGCAGCCAGTAGCTTTGCTCGCCTCCCAACATGCCCTCTCCCTCCGTGAAGCTGCGAGAAGCCGGCTCGGGTGTCAAGAAATCGGGGTGCGGCCGCCCGAACGCATACGCACGGATGGTGCATACTCGAGGCATGAACAGGTCGCAGTTGCTGGCTCGCGTGTTGGTGGCGTTGGGCGCGACCGCTTGCCACTCGGGACCGGCGGCACAACCCACCACGATTCGTGTCGACCAGCCGTCGGATCCTGCCAAGGTGACCACGCAACGCGACGAAGGACGGCTACCCAAGCGAGCCCATGGTTACACGCCGCAGTGGCAGCCGAGCGAGGCCGGTGCGGGCTGTACGCCCGTGCGGAAGGTACCCACGGGCTTCT
>JAGQIY010001484.1 GCA_020430865.1 Myxococcales bacterium | reverse complement strand
TCGCCATCGCGGAAGCGCAGACGTTCGAGCAGGCTCTCGGCTTCGATTCGAGACAGACGCACACCCTTGTGGCCATCCGTGTCTTCCGCGTCGGCCAGCTCCACGCCCTCGAGCAGCTTCTTTCCGCGGCTCTTCAGCGCCTTGATCGCGAAGCCCTCCAGCGTCGCACTGAGGGGTGAATCCACGCGGATTCCTTCCGCGATCTCCAGCGGGACCCCACCGCCCGTTACCCCCTGTGGAGGCGCCACCGGGTCCGGCGCAGGACGGCTGTTCTCGCCCCCTGGGGCCAGCTCGAGGGCGCCCCCTTTGGATCCGGCCTGTGCTTCTCGCACGCCTGGGTTGATCTTGACGGTGCAGACGCCGCCGCCGCTGGAGAAGGTGACGCGATCCCACTCGATGCGGCTCACCCGGTAGCCTCCGACCGCCTCGCCCACGTGTTTGATTTCCGCGGGGCTATCAAAGTCCGTGGCGACGGAGGTGGTCGGGTCCTCTGCGTCGTGAGTGATGGCACGCACCACGAGACCACCACAGGGCCCTCGGGGACGATGCCTGGTCGCGGTGTGCTGTCGCTGCGGCGCGGGCGGGGTTGCCGTCGGCAGGTCCACGGCGGCGTGTTCCGGTCCCGGCTTGGTCGCGGGCTGGCCTTCCTTCGGTGGCCACGACTCGTCGAGCGGCGAGCTCGGGGCGTCGTCTTCCGCCGCGCTGATCTGCGAGACGACGCTCGGGCTGGCGGAGGGTTCGGGGGGGAGGTGCTCCGATCCGGATCCGCGACTCCTTGCGAGATAGCCAAGCAGCAGCAGGGGCGGAATGGCACCCAGGCTGACCCACTTGATCACGCGATCGAAACGGCCGGGCGAGAGCGTCATCGTGGGGATCCTCCGAGCGCGGGAGCCACATCACTGCAGAGCAGCAGGACGAGTCACCCCGCAGCGTCGCTGCGAAGCGTGTGCCATCATCGTGCGCGTCCGGCAAGTGGTCCGCCCAGCCACGCGAAGTGCTCGGCTCTACGACGCTTTCTGGTTTCGAGTCGATGTCGGTCTCGAGACCTGCGGCGGCGCGAGGAGACGATTGGTTTGTCAGCTTGGCGGAAAGCTCCAGGCGAAGCACCGTCGAGTGACAGATTGACCCGCAATTCCCGGGTGACGTGAGGCACCAGCGATGTAGGCTCCCGCCACCGTGACCGCCGAGGCCATCAAGCCAGGAGTGGTGCTGGTTGCGCGTTACCGAATCGACGGGGTCGATGAAGCGGAGAACGCGTTTCAGGCCACTGATCTGAGAACCAACTCGCCCGTGGTGTTGTACCGCGTCGACGACCGTGAGGCGGACGCGCTGGACAGCGTGGTTGGCTTTCACGGTCCCGACCTGCTCGAGCTCGTCGAGGTCGTACGACTCGACGGCGAGTACCTCGTGGCGTGCGAGCCAGCCAACGGCGCGAGCCTCAGCGATGCGGTGAGTGAGCGCGGTTCGCGCCCCGGGGTCGAGGGCGTGCGCCTGATGTTGCCCATCGCCGCCACGCTGGCACACCTCCATCGCAGCAACGCGATACACGGCTCCGTGACTCCGCAGACCGTCCTGCTCGGCAAGCGCGCGCGCCTCGCGTTTCGCCCCGGCCGCCGCGGTCCATCGGCGTTTCGGTGTCCCGAGCGTAATGCTGGAGGCGGACCTTCGGCGCGGGACGATGCGTGGGCGCTGGCGGCTTGCCTCTACTACGCGCTGGTCGGGGAGCCTCCCGCGCGCTCGGGTATCGGAGCGCCAGACGAGCTGTATCTGGCGGGGATCGAAGACCAGCCCCTGCGCGCGATCCTGTTTCAGGGCTTGGCCACGGCGCGCGTCCAGCGCGTCGCCAGCGCGGAACCGCTGCGGGCCGCGCTGGAGCAGTGGCTGGCGGCTCAAGAGGGCGGCGAAGCCGATGCGTCCGCGAACCCGCTCGGAGGCAAGCTCACCGAGCAGCTCGCGCCTCGCGCCCCTTATCGCCGTCCGACCCCGTCGACCGCGGACAGCTTCACCGGGGCCTCGACCGAGCGAGCCGGGGCCGGCATCCCGGCGCCATCCGTTCCCCCAGGGAAACCGCCATCCCTGCCCGCGCCGCCTCCGCCGCGTCCGCGCATGCCCTCCGACGCGGCCACGCAGGAGAGCCCGGTCTACGATCCTGCTGGCCCGCAGCGCCGTCCCGACTCGGTGCGACCGCCGATGATGACCTCTCCGGGCATCGCGCCCAGCGCGCGGCCCGGTCCGGCGCGACCATCGGCTCGCCCGCGTCCGCCCGCCATCGCGCGTGGTCGTGGGAGCGGCGTCACCCAGATAGGGCTCGGCTCCCTCAAGGCTCCGCCGCCTCGCGGTGGCACTCTCGAGTCTCCGGCGACGCCAGGTGCCGATCTCTCGCGCAAGGACCCGCCGGCGCCAAGGCCATCTGCGCGTCCCCCGCAGCGCAAGTTCGGGGGGACGATGGTGATCCCGGACGCACCGAAGCCTCCGACGCGCGAGCTGCCCGACTTCAGCGAGGGCGCCGATGATCAGACTATCCGCGCGGATTTGAGCTCGCTGCTGGCGCAGATGCCCAGCGAAGACGCCGCGGATTGGATGCCCAGAGACGACGCCGAGGTGGAGGAGGACGACACCCAGGTGATGGCGGACGCGAGCCGTCTCCGCGCCCTGCGGCCAGATCCGGACGCCACCAACCGGCTTCCGACCACTCCTCCAGCCGCAGCTGCGCCGCCGCCCCCGGTGCCTCCCGCAGCGCCGCCACCACCACCGTCGGCGACTGCGGCGCCGGTTCCTCCTCCACCGCCGCCACCCTCTGCCGCAGCTCCGCCGGTGCCGCCTCCGGCGCCCAAGCCGGCCGCTGGCCTCGGCGCGCTGGAGGCCCCGGCGCTGGCGGAGACC
>JAGQIY010001483.1 GCA_020430865.1 Myxococcales bacterium | reverse complement strand
CGATAGGTATTCGGAGGGTCTTGTCTCCCCGCGTCGGCCTCTCTTCGCGTCCCCGGGCTCTCGACACTCGGATCCCCCGAGTCCCCCTTCTTCCCCTGCGCCTTCAGCCCCAGCGGGTCACTGACCAGCGTCGGTGCCCCATTGAACCCTAGCAGGTTGTATCCTCCCGCGGTTCCGAGAGGCAGGGTTGCCTCCCCCCGGCCGCTAGTGCCGAGGGGAAACAGCTTGAGGTTTCAAAGAGCTAGGACGTGATGTCCTGAAATCTTGCGCGTCCGCCCCCTCCCGGCGCCGGGCGCGACTCGCTGCGCTCGCGCGCGCGGGCGGAGGGGGTTAGTAGATGAAGCCGAAGAGCGCGTTGTTGCGGGCGTGCGCGATGGTGATCCAATCGGAGACGCTGAGCAGGATGGACTCCAGGTCCGCATCGTCGTGCTCGGGTGGCTGGTTCTCTAGCAATGGCGCGGCGGTTCTCACTTGGTCCTCCGACCAGTGCCCGAATTGCGGAAAGTCGCTGGCCAGGGTGAACGGGAAGACTCCGTGCCCGTACACCAGCTGGTCCAGCGAGAGCGCGCAGGGGTGGGCGAGTAGCGCCTGGTCGGCGTCCTGGATCGTCGCCTGACGGATGGGTGAGACGGCGCCGTTGTCGAGCTCCACGCCAAAGTGCTGACAGAGCGCCTCGAAGGCGAAGATCTGCTGTTCTGCATCCCCGCGGCAAGCGCCTGCCTTGACGAGCTGCATGACTTGCGGCCAGGTGCTGTCCGAGCAAACCTTCTCGAGGCGGTCGAGGAGCTCCGGGTCGTTGCTCGCCAGGGCGGCCTTCAGCGCCGCTTCATCGACGCTGTAGATCATGATCCCGCGTGACATGGCTAGCTCTCTCCCGTCACTTCGTAGAGCGTCTTGAAATGATCGAGCAGGCCGGCAGGTGGGCCGTCGATCAGCCAACGCGGCGTATAGTCCGACTCGACCTCGTAGGTGAGTCCGCGGGACTCGCCGTCGATCGCAAGCGCGGTTCCGAGCCAGTCGTGATAGCTGTCCGGGTCCGACTTCCTCTTCCCGGTGCCCCAGAACGCCTTGAACGCCTTGAGGGCGTCGAGCGCAGCCTGGTTGAAGGCTGTAGCATCGGCGGCTCGAATGGCACGCAGGACCTCGAGCTTGCTGACGTCCAGCTTGGCCAGACGAGGCCCCGAGATCGTTGCAGTCCCCGCGCCGCCCAACTCCTCCGTCCTGGTGGCGTGCGCGTCGAAGTCCGGCGAGTCGAGCCAGAAGTCCCGGAGCGCCGCGGCCAGGGAGAGCTGATATCCATCACGCTGGCCGGGAATCCGCTGGAACTTCGCGTGGTCATACGCAAGGAGCGATTGCACGGCTTCCGCGCGCCTGAGGATCTTCGCGCAGGCCACGGCGTGCCACCAGTCGCGGGGGGTTGCTCCAAGGCCGGGCATTGCCCCAGGGAGATGCAACGTCTGTCCGCAGAGCTCCACGTCCACCTCGCCGGGCGCGTACCAGAGCCTGAACCCAGCAACGGCGTAGTCGACCGAGGCGTTGAGGAACTCCCAGAAGGAGTTGATGTCGTCGATCAGGAGCATGGTGTTGGCGCGCGTGCGCTGCAGGACAGCCAGATCTCCCGGTCTGCGGGAGTCTTTGCGCGCCTGTGTCGCGGCCCGCCCCCGAGCATTTCGCGTGGCGTTGTTTCTGAAGTGATCGAGCACCTCTACTTGGAACTCGTTGCTGATCGCGTGACGTTTCAGTGCTTTAGTCATGGTTTCGGATGCGGATTGCCATCCGCGTCGTAGGACTGTTCGTCATATTTGGAGACCTTGGTTTCCTTCAGGTCG
>JAGQIY010001482.1 GCA_020430865.1 Myxococcales bacterium | reverse complement strand
TTCATCGGGCGTTCCCTGATGGTGCGCCCTGTCCGCGCGCGGCTCGTCGTGGCTCAGTTCCGTCACGGCGTGGCGCAACCGCGCGCCTCGGTTGCTGAGCGAGTCAGCGGATCGCGCTCTGGACTGCATGCAACAGTCGAGTCGCGAGGGCACGTTGCTGCGGCTGATAGGGGATCATCCACAGCCGGTTGAACCGGGTGCGCACCTGGATGTACTGGCGGCTGCCGTCGCTCTCGAAGCTCACTCCCTGGATGGTCGCGACGTGCTGGCGTTGGTTGTGATACTCGCGCTGGTGGTACTGCTCGAGCACCTCGCCATCGAAGGTGACGTAGCCCTCGAGCCAGGCGGAGAAGTTGTGGCTCACTAGCGGAGCCACGCCAGCCGAAGCGGTCGGAGCGAAGCCGCGCGGAGCCATGGCTGGAGGCGGCGCGCCGACGCCAGGCGGTCCCCAGGCGGGAGGTCCCAGGGGAGGCTGCAGGGCCGCTGGAGACGGCGCAGGCGCCTCTAGCGGCGCTGCGCACACCAGGCAGAAGCGAGCGTCGGGTGCGTTGGGTCGCTGACAGCGCGGGCATTGCATGGACCCATGGTGAAGGACCGCAGGCGTCGAATGCAAACCGGCTATCTCGAGGCTGTCTAGGCGACTTCCGGGAGCGGCTCGGCGTGCTCTTGCAGCGCCCAGCCGCACTCGCCGAGGGCTCCATCGAGGATCCCGCGCAGCTCTTCCATCTGGCTCAGCGCGAGTCGCTGACCCACCTGGGAAGCCCACCAGAGCAGGATCATCGCGGCCACGCACAGACCCGCGAGGCCGAGGGTCCAGGGCGCGCCGCCGCTCATGGACAGGGCCGCCGCGAAGACGAGGGCGAAGAAGGTCAGGACGGACAGCGCCAGGTACGCGAACATGAAGCCGGTCCAGACCGAGGGGTGCGGACTGAAGCGCCCCGAGAGCTGGGTCCCGTTGCCGTGTGGAACTATCTCCAGGTTCAGCCAGGGAGACCAGAAGTGACGATCGGCTTCGGGGATGCTCAGGGTGAGGTGGTCGCTCGCCAGATCTCCCCCCGCGCCGCCGCCGGGAATCTGAGTCACCCCGAGCACCACTGGCATTTCCGCGAGGCGCGCGTGGAGGCGCTTGCGCACCTCGCGACTCGAGCAGGTCACTTCGAAGTGAAAGGTCGGTCGAAACCCCAGGCTCATGCTCTGCGCCCCCGCATCTGGAAATGCTAGGGGTTCGACCGTCGTCGAGCAACGCGCGGCTGACGGCGCCGCAAAGGTTTCTGGGCCGAGCGCAAAGCGCTCGCTGCTCGCAGGCGGACGTCTACGACTTGCTGCGTCGTGTCGGAGCGAGGCAGATCCCCCAACGTGAGGTCCGTGACGCCGAGCTGCCTGGGCATGACGCTTGGAGTCATTGCCGAGACCTTGCAGGGCCGTCGAAGGACACCCAGCGCACCAACAGCCTGCCATTGACGGACCCGATCCCGAGCAGCGCGCCCATCACGACGCGCTTCCGTTCGGATTCGACTGGGGGTCGGTGCGAGGCTGGGCGTGCCTTGGCTCGGACGAAGCGCCTTCGGTCGACTGCGTGACGCAGCGTTTGCGCCTTGACTAGTCGGGCGGTGGGAGTACGAGGCGATGCTCATGGCGCACACCCGTCATCTCGGCACCTCTCGCTCGATCCCGCTCGGGAGTCTCCCGGGTGCGGCGCTGCGGGCCGTGGTCGCCGAGGGTTACGGCATCAGCGCCTTCAAGCGGGATGCTCTGGCTGGTCTCGTGGTGGGCGTCGTGGCGCTGCCCTTGTCGATGGCGCTCGCCATCGCGGTCGGAGTGCCCCCGCAGCATGGGCTCTACACGGCGATCATCGCGGGCTTCGTGTGCGCGTTGCTCGGTGGTTCGCGCACCCAGGTCACCGGGCCCACGGCGGCCTTCATCGTGATCCTGGCGCCGATCTACGCCAAGTTCGGGGCCGCCGGATTGCTGGTGTCCGGACTGCTGGGCGGGCTGATCCTGGTGGCGATGGGTCTCCTGCGGCTTGGTCGCTTGATCCAGTTCATCCCGCACCCCGTGACCACCGGATTTACCGCGGGGATAGCGACGGTGATCGCCAGCATGCAGCTCAAGGACCTGCTGGGCTTGCAGGTCGCGGGCAAACCCGAGCACTTCGCGGACAAGCTGCTGGCCATGTTCGCGGCGCGCGGCTCCGCTTCGCGCTGGGAGTTCCTGATCGGCGCGGGCACCCTTGGGCTGCTGCTCGTGTTGCCGCGACTGACGCGCCGCTTCCCTGCGCCGCTGGTCGCGCTGCCCTTGGCAGCGCTCGTGGCCTGGGTTCTTGCGCGTTTCGTGCCGGGTTTTCACGTGGCGACCATCGCCGAGCGATTTCACACGGAAGTCGACGGGAGCGTCGTG
>JAGQIY010001481.1 GCA_020430865.1 Myxococcales bacterium | reverse complement strand
GTTTCGAACCGAACGCATGACCAATCTCCCGCAGGAGACCGACGCGGACGGGCAGCCTGTCAGGCTCCGAGGCTTCATCTCCGGCGCTGCCCTGCTCGCCGGTGACACCGGCTTGCTGATGCATTCGACCCTCTCGGACGACTACGGTCCGTGGCCCCTTGGTGGCTCCGACACAGACAGCGTCGCCCATGACGGGGATTGGCTCGAGTCGGCGCGCCGACGTAACGCGTCCCATCTCTTCGTCGCAGCGTACGGCAATACACGGCGACTCTTCCGACCAGGGCAGATCGAGACGCGATTCCGACCCGCGATCGATCGGTTGCGGTCACTGTTCAACCCGGACTACCGAATCATGGGTCTCGACTTTGACGACAAGTTGGGCAACGGGCGGCAGGCGCGTTACCGAGCACTGCTCAAGAAAGCGCTCTTCGCCGATGACGAGTTGATGCACGAGATCAAGGCCGTGCACTTCGATGACCTGGAACTGGAAGAGTCAGATGTCTCGGACGCGGTCCAACAGGATCAGACCTACACGGCCACCTTGAAGCTCGGGGCGGACAGCGCACGTACCGTCAACGTCCCCACCGCCTGGCTCGCCGACCTCATCGGCCACCTCATGCTCGACCAGAAAGAGGTCACCGACCCCGCCGACTTCGAAGGCCTCGTGCTCGTCGACGACATCGACCTGCACATCCACCCCGACTGGCAGACACGCCTCGTGCCTGCGCTCAAGCGGGCCTTCCCCAAGGTGCAGTTCATCGTGACGACGCACTCGCCGCTGATCATCTCCAGCCTGCGACCCGAAGAGGTCGTCGTGCTCGACCTCGACAAGGAGGGCAACATCGTCGCCAACCCCCTCGCCGTCGACCCGCGTCTGCTCACCAGCGCCGAGCTCTACCGCCATGTCTTCGGCGTGCAGAACACACCGCCCGACCCCATCCATCGCACGCTGCGGCGCTACGAATACCTCGCCCGCGATGGCAGCCGAACCGCCGACGAGCAAGCGCGCATGCTGAGGCTCCGCGAAGAACTCGAAGCGGCTGGCATCCGCGACCTGATCGACCCCGACCCCTGGCAGCAGGACCACGGCGAGGCATGATCCGGATCGTCCGCGGGCAGGCACCAGACACCCTGACGGCCGAGCGTGAGTGGCGGCTGGCCAGGGCGCTGATCGAGTGGCACCAGAAGGGACGCCGCTCATATCAGCAGACGTGGTCCCAAGACGAACGCACGACGCGCTTTCGCCAGGGCTACACGGTCTCGCGGGGCACCCTCTGGCGGGCCCAGCACAAGAAGTGCGCTTACTGCGAGATCATCATCAACCACGCCGAAGACACCGAGCACTTCCGCCCGGTCAACCTCTACTGGTGGCTCACCTGGAGTTGGGAGAATCACTTCATCGTCTGCGGGACGTGCAGCGACGCCAAGGGTCACGAGTTCCCGCTGCGGGCACCCGGCACCCCGGGGCCACACCTCGACGCCCGGCTCCAGCCGCGCCCCGGAGCCGACAG
>JAGQIY010001480.1 GCA_020430865.1 Myxococcales bacterium | reverse complement strand
TCTGGAGGAGTCGCCGTCGCGCAGGCAGCGACTCCAACCCAAGCAAGTGACGAAGCGAGCGCCCAGCGAGTCAGCTGCATGGGTCCAGGTTACCGGAGCCTGCGCATGCTCCTCACCCCCAAAAATTAGGGCGACTGTCCCGGTTCATTCGCTGCGCTCGAGCACCGTGTCTGCGAAGCGCTGGGCGAAGTCCTCGGGGGTCAGCTCGGCGCCTTGATCGCCTGCGGCCTTCTGATAGGCGGCCCAGTTCAGGCGGATTGTCTCCTGAATGTCGGGCTTCCAGCCGAGCTGCTCGCGCAGGGTCTCCATCCAGTCGTCGTCGCCACCCCACATCTCGGTCACGAGCACCCGAAGCGTGGCGGCTTTGTCCTCGGACAGCTCGCCAATGGCGGCCAACGCGAAGTTCTCCAGGAAGACCAGGATTGGCCGGTTGTCGTAGCGATCGTCGGACATGCGCGGGGCATACCACACGGCGCGCTCGCGTGTGGGTTCGCCGCGAAATAACGCGGGCATTCGTGCAGGACGGCGGATCGTCGGGGCCAGCTACCGACGGGATCGGATGTCGGCAAATGCCTCGGATCCACGCAAGATAGTGCGCGTGGTGGGCGGGTCGGCGCTCGGGTGCCAGCACTCGTGAGCTGACACGCCGCCCTCGACCGTCGCGCAGTCCCAGCGCGCGAGGCCGCGGCGAGCGCGGCCGAGAGCAGGAGCCGAGCGCGGAAATGAGCTTCCGCGAGGCAATGTTTCAGTCCGTCCAGATGGCGGTGCCATGCGCACCCTCACCCCCAAATCCGGATGGTAAACCGCTGCTGACGCTTGCTCGACTCACGGCCCGGCTGCTAAGCGCTGAAGGATGGGCGACGGTTGGCGGTGGGTGGCTCTCGTGGTGCTGGGCGCCGTGAGCGTGGCGTGTGGCAGGAGCGACGACGCGACCTCGGAACAGCCGACGTCTCCGGAACCGACGGATCCTCTGCAGCGCGGCGCGTTCGAAGTTGGCGTGACGACCTGGACCTTGAGCGACGGGTCGCGCAGGGACGAGGCGGGCAACCCGCGATCACTCAAGGTCGAGATCTGGTATCCGGCGACGGAGGCAGCCGCGGCGCTGCCTCGAGACGAGTACGATCTGCTGGAGGAGGCGCCTCCGGACATCGCTGCGACCCTGGGCGACGTGAGCACGACGTCCATCGCCCAGGACGCGGCGCGGGACGCGGACCTGCTGGACACGTTCGCGCCCTACCCGCTGGTGGTTTTTTCCCACGGTAATGGCGGATTGCGCTTCCAGAACTTCAGCATCTGCTCGCACCTCGCGAGCCACGGCTTCGTGGTCGTGGCGCCGGATCACACCGGGGACACCACGTGGGAGGCCATCGACGGTGGTCTGGGAGTCGCGGAGGTGCTCGAAGCGTTCCCGGAGCGCGCTGCGGACCTGCCCTTCGTGGCTGAGGCCCTGGTGGAGACGAAGGGTCCACTGGAGGGCGCGGCCCAGGCTGACAACTGGGCGATGATGGGGCACTCGTTTGGCGCGTCGATGAGCCTCGCGCTGACCGAGGAGCACAACGGCATCGAGCCGGACGCACGTTTCCGTGCGGCGGTGCCCATGACGCCGGCGAGTTCCATCTTGCCGCTCTTTGGGTATGGTGTGGAGAAGAGCCGAGTGCCGACGTTGATCTTCGGTGCGCAGCGAGACGGTACGCTGGATTTCGAGGCGGAGCAGGTCGCTGCCTACGAGGGTATCCCCACGGATAAAGTCTTCGCGGCTGTCAAGGAGGCCGGTCATTTCTCCTACACGGACCTGTGCCGTCCGGAGCTGCAGGATCTCGCTCAGGCGCTGGGGGAGGACGTGGGCAACATCCTGGGTGACGGCTGCGGGGAAGACTTCATCGACCCAGAGTCGATGCTCACCATACAGCGCTACCTGGTGACCCACTTCCTTGAAGCTGAGCTCAGGGCAGGCGCCGAGAGTCGCGCGGCGCTGTCCCCTGGTGCCCTGCCTGCGAGCGTCGCGACGCCGATCGACTATCAGACGTCGGGCTTCGAGTAGCGGTTGACGAGCGCGCTCGCGTCTTCCCGCCCCTTCTCCGCCTCGGGGGGGGCGAAGCCCTTGTGAGGTTGGCAGCTAGAGCCTGGCGGAACGCCAGGCGGCGGGAGTGAGTCCAGCGTGGTGCTTGCGGAACATGCGGATGAAGCTTGTCGGATCCTGGTATCCGACGCGTTCGGCGATCACCTCTACCAGCTCGTCGGAGTGCAACAGTCGTCGCCTTGCCTCTGCCATGCGGCCGACGACGATCCATTGATGGGCGCTGCGGCCGGTCTGTCTGCGTAGCAGGGTCGTCACGTGGGCCGGCGAGCGGCCCACACTCGCTGCCAGCTCACCCAGGCTGAACGGTCCGAGACAGCGCTGCTCGATCAGACGCAGGCAGTCGGCGGTGAGGCACTCCCCCAGGCCCTCGCCAGCGATCGTCGACGCGTGCGCTATCTCGTCGAGGATCAGGGTGAGCAGGCTGCGCTGGGCGGTCAGCGCTCCTCTGCCACGCCGTGCGGAAACACGCTCGAGCTCTCGACACAGTAGCTCGAAATGGCTCTGTCGTTCGCCGGGCAGCGCCACCACGGGAGACGCACCCCGGCGCACGCGCTGAAACGGCTCGAGCAAGCACCCGTTCTCTTCGTTCGCGAAGCAGCTGACGCAGAAGCCTACGCCGTACAGCTCGGAGTCGGCGGCCTCCAGAGTGCGATGTGGCTGACCCGCGGGGACGAGCAATACCTGGCCGGGCTCCAGGCGCCATTCGCAGTGTTGCTCGACGCGCGCGCGCCCCGAGAGCGCGAGCCCCAGCACCGCGTGGCCGTGTGTGACTGGCTGTGGCGAAGGCGACGGGCAGCTCCAGCGCCAGCGCGCTGCGGTGACGGATCCTTCGGGCGCGCCCGAGTCGTCGACTCTCATGGCAGCGAGTGTAGTCGAATCCTCGAGGCGACGCCCGGCGCACTCCTCACCCCCGAAGCAAACTCTGCGTGGGGACGCTCGGCTACTCCGGGCAGTCGAGACCGACGCAGGTGTTGAAGGCCGTCACCTGAGCCCTGCAAGGGACGCGAAGGCGTCTAGCGGCTCAGAGCACAGCGCACGCCGATGCCGATCGACCCCTGATCGTCGAGCTGGGCGTTGCGCTCGGCTGCGCGCGCGGTGATCGGCGGACCAGTCCATGCGCCGCCTCGCCGTGCGAACCAGCCGTTGTCGTTCTTCGTGCAGAGCGGGTCGGTCAAGACGAGACCCTCCCAGCAGCTCTCCCGGTAGTCGGCGTAGACGTCCTCGACCCACTCCGAGAGGTTTCCGCCCAGATTGAGCAGCCCGATGTCGGTCTGGTCCAGGCTGGTGTTCCCCCGGACCGGTCCAGGAGCGAGCCGACCAGCTTCGGTCTCGCGACACTCCGAGTAGGGCGCGAAGCTGCCGTTCGTCAGATCCAGCGGGTTGCGGGCCAGGACGGCGTAGCGGCAAACGTCCTGGTCGTCGCCCCACGGATACAATGTCTCCCGTGTCCGGTTGCCCGCAGCGAACTCGAACTCCGCTTCGGTCGGCAGGCGCCTTCCTTGCACCTCGCACACGGCTCGCGCCTGCGCGCGATCCAGGCAGTTCACCGGTAGCGCCCGGCTCTCGGGGCGGTTGGGATCGTAGGTACAGTAGTAGCGTGAAGAGCTCGGGTTCGCGTTGTGCACCGCCGGGAGGGAGAGATTGAACTCCTCGGCGAGGTCCAGGTACATGCCGACCGTCATCTCGTCCCGATCCATCGCGTACGGAGACAGGCGTACCAGGGGCTCCGCATCGAGATCGTCCGAGATCAGCGAGGTCGTGGGGGCGCCCATCAGGAAGGCTCCGCCGGGGACGCACAGCATATCCTCGGGGATCTCCCCTGCGCAGGGTATCTGAGCTGCGTCGGGCCAGCTGCCGGGCCGTGCGATACTCGGGGGAGCGTCGGTCAAGATCGGCAGCGGCGCGTAGCCACCGGAGGTCGGGTCGCAGCTCAGGCCTTCGTCCAGCCGCACAGGAACTCCGAAGCAAGCCATCTCCAGCTGGATGTGGGCTCGCGTCGCGCCACGCGGCGCCTTCAAGATGCCAGCCGCATCGATCACGCGACCCGAGGTTGGCAGGCCGTCGTTCCCGGCGGATTCGGTGCGATAGAGCCGTGCTCTGACGACCAGGTCGCGGTCCGCTGTATCCGGTGCCACGATGCCGAACGAGGCGGGCCACTCGCTGGGAACCCCCAACAGGCGCCGGCAGCCGCCACACGCTGGCGAGCCGTCCGCCTCCAGGATCTCGACCACGAGCCTGTCGCCGAACTGAGGCACAGGAGCGTCGGTGCTCAGGGAGACTACCCACTGATCGCGGAGCTCGCCTTCGCTCTGACCGCAGCCTCCAAGCAGCAGGCCGAGCGCGCACGGGAGCCAGCTTCGACCGGTCATTTTGATGTATTTCCGTCGGGATATGCGCAGCGCGCGCCCATGCTGCCGGACCAGGCGTTCTTGCTCCAGTCACTTCGAACCGCGGCGGCGGCAAGCTTGGTCCCAGAGCTGAAGTTCCCGCCGCGCATCGCGACCAAGCCGCCATCTCCCTCGCACAGCGGGTCGCGGGCGATCCCCTCGTTGCTCCAGCATGGATCGTCGAAGGGGCGAGCGGCGTCCAACAAGAGCTCGCTGAGGCTGCCTCCGAGGTCCAGGACGCCGTCTCGAGAGACGTCACCGAGTCCATGACAGGCGTCGCTCGCTGGGTGTGACCCCGCGGGCTCGAGCCCTTCCTGGGCCTCGCACAGCAGCGGTACACCCGGCAGGGAAGCGCGGGAGATGCTGCTCAGGCAGCACTCCACTTCTTCATCTCCCCATGGATACAAGCGAGCCTCGCCCCGACCCCGGGCGGCGTGGGCCCACTGTGCTTCGGTTGGCAGATCGCCGCCGTCTGCCTGGCATATTTCCCGCAGAGTCTGCCAGTAGGTGCAGTTCAGAGGGTAGGCGTCGAACTCGCTCTCGTCAGCACCGCGGAACGCGCACTCTCCCCGTAGCAGATCAGCCTCGATGCGGGTGAACGGAGGCTGGTCAGGGGCACCTTCGGTCATGGCGAACTGGCGGTACCTGGCGACGGTGATTTCACTTCGGTCGAGCCAGAAGGGGGAGAGGAACACGGGGGTGAGGGGAGCGGCATCCGTGAAGCTACCGAGTCCAACGAATCCGGCATCGCCCAGCACGCTGAAGCCTCCCGGGATGCAGAGTGCCTCGGGTGTCGGAGCGGGCCCCCGGCAGGGTACGCTCCGCGCAGCGGGCCAGCTACCGACCAGGGTCTGGCCCGTCGCGCGGTGCTCTATACCGTCCGTGGCGTTGCCCCGAGGATGTGCACCATCGATGCACGTGGTTGGCGCGCTGCCGAAGGTGGAGCGCACGCCCAGGCAATCGCCTCGCAACACGACTCGCGCCTGGCTGACGCCCGAGGCCGGGAACCGAAGGTCAACGACCCGATCGATGGTGATCCGCGGCGCAGGTTCGAGGCTGGGGGCGCCGTTCAGCATGCCTCGCGTCGCCTCCTGACCTCGGAACAGCCGCATGCGGAACCGCACTTGATCGTTGCCGTCCGGAGGCAAAGCGCCGAATGAGATGGGCCAGTCTTCCTGGGTCGGAGCCACCACGTCCAGGAAGTCGATCACCGTGCCATCGGCGTTGATGACGTCGATGCGCAAGGTGTCCAGGGTCGCGTCGTCGCTGTAGTCCGGATCCGAGAGCGCCTGCGCCATCGTCGGGACGTCGGTGTCCACCTCGACCAGGAGCTGCGCTCGCACGGGTGAGCTCTCACCACAGCTAGCCAGCGCCAGGCACGTCACGGCGAGCCCGGCCAGAGCTAGCGCTGGTTTCGCCCTAGACATCGGAGCAAGGCTCGAAGCACTCGGCGAGCAGACACTCGGTCGAGGCGTTGAAGAGAGGAACGCCCGCGGCGTAGCGCTGGTAGCAGGCGTCATAGCAGGCCTGGTCCGTGCAGTTGGCGATGCAGCCACCGATGCGCGCGCACTGAGGATCGCTGTCACATTCGACGGTCTCGCGTGCGCACCTGTCGTCCAGGCAAAGCTCGCAGCTCGTCAGGGGCTCCGAGCCACACTGACTGGGGTCTCCGCAGTAGAGGCGCACGCAGCTCAGCTTCATGTTGAACTTGAGGAAGTGTTCCGCTCCCACCTGCTCGTCACATTCCAGTTCGCACGCTCGCAAGCTGTCCAGCGCGCAGCTCTGGATGCAGTTGAAGTAGGCGAGACAGCCTGGATCATCCCGGCACGCCTGATCAGACTCGCAACAGTTCTCGTCCTGGCATTTCCAGCACGGGTTGGTGTCCGTCGACGTCGAACAACTCTGGCAAAGCAGGCTGTGTCCACACTCCGCCGCGTCGACGCCTGCGTCGCTCGCGCCGCCGCAAGCCTCGCAGGTCTCCTCGGCTTCCGCGAGGCAACCGATCACCTCTGCACCACTCGATCGCGTCCCGCAGGCCTGCAGACAACCGACGTCGGGGGTGCCACTGATACTTGGCTCGCAGCCATCCACGCACTCCCTGAACGCAGCGCAGCTCGGATCGTAGGCGCACTCCGTCAGCGCGCTGGCGCAGTGCTCAGTGTAGCAGACGTGGCAGTCGTTCCCCTGCCAGGCTGAGCCGTTCGCGACGTCCGGACCGGCATCCTGGGGGATGGTCGGTGCGCTGGTGCTCCCGCATGCGGTCCCGAATCCGGCGGCGATCGCCAAGCTACAGCAGACGACGCTCAGCAGCGTGCGAGCCCTTGCAGGGCGTGAACGGGGTCTGGCTTTGGCTTCCCAGTGGGTCACGACTATCCTCGAGAACCTTGGCGCTACGCTGCGGCATGCGTCGGGGACGCGAAGCGAGCGTCAGTGGTTGCGTGGCTCTCCAACGCTCTTCATGCGTCAAACGGCCCCCACTCGTCGAGCCGCGATAGTCAGACGAAAGCTCGCATTCGTCTCGACCTCGACGGCTTCGCCTGCAGCGCCGTGTGTCCCGTGGAGTCGGCGTCGGTTTTTCCGTCAATCTTTTCGTGCAGCGCGCAGCGAGAGCGTCCGCGATGGGTGGGCCAAAGGCCACTGGAAACGCGTCGCCGAAGCTTGACCCTCAGGTGACCGTCCTGAATATTCGCACTCGTGGTGCTGCAGGCTGGAACCGTGATCGGCGGTCGATACGAACTGGAGAGCCTGCTCGGAGAAGGTGGGATGGGCGCCGTCTGGCGTGCTCGTCACCTGATCACCAAGAAGCACGTCGCGCTCAAGCTGCTGAAGCAGACCGGGGCAGCCAATGACAAGGTGCTCAAGCGTTTCCTTAGGGAAGCTCGTGCAGTGAGCGTGGTCCAGCATCCGAACGTGGTGCAGGTGCACGACGTGATTCAGCTCGACGACGGCGCGCCGGTGATGGTCATGGACCTCCTCGAGGGTGAGGACCTGGCGCACAAGCTCGCGCGGGTGGGACGCCTCGAGCTCGATGAGCTCAGCCGCTTGCTGCTGCCCGTCGTCTCCGCGGTCGGCTGTGCCCATGCCGCGGGTATCGTCCACCGGGATCTGAAGCCCGACAACATCATGCTCCACCTGCAGGCGGACGGCAGCGTCGTGCCCAAGGTGCTCGACTTCGGCATCGCCAAGCTTTCAGCAACCGAGGGAGACGCTGCATCGACCACCAACTTGACTCAGACCGGCGCGGTGATGGGTACGGCCTACTACATGCCTCCCGAGCAGGTCTTTGGCGAGAAGGACGTTGACCAGCGCGCCGATGTCTGGGCGATGGGGGTCATCATGTACGAGTGCCTTGCCGGGAGGAAACCCATCGAGGGTGAGAACTTCGGACAGATCTTCAAGGCCATCGCGATGGGCAACATTCAGCCGCTGCAGGAGCTGGCGCCCTGGCTCCCCGGGGACGTCTGTGAACTCGTCGGGCGGATGCTGATCAGTGATCGCGCCGAGCGCTGCGCGGATTTGCGTGAGGCTTACGAGGTTCTGGGGCGGCACACCGAGGCGGAGGCACGCTCCTTCGGTGCCTATGCAGCCGCGCCAGAGAGCGCCGCGGCGCAGTCGGTGGATGGCATCACCAAGGACACGGCCTCCGCGGCGACCCAGAAGCCCGGTTCACGAGCCGCGCTCGCAGCGGCGGCGATCGTGCTGGTCACGGGGCTCGGTGGGGGGCTCTGGTACGCCACGCGGTCCGGAACACCGCCCGCGACGCCTGCTGCCGCTCCCTCACCCCAAATCCAGGAGGAATTGCCCGAGGCCGCGAGTGTTGCGCTCGACACCCGCGAGCCCGAGGTAGCTCCCGTGGAGAGCGCGGGTGTCCCCGCGCCGTCGGTTTTCGAGGCTGCCGGTCCCGTCGAGGCACCGTCGAGTCACGTCAGGCCGCCTGCCCCCGCCGCGAAGCCGAGAGTCCTCGCCGCCAAGCCGGCTGCGCCCCCGAGCGCGGCCCCCGAGGCCCCCAAGCCGAAGCCCACCTCGACCCAGATCACTGGTGGAGTGGTGGGCGAAGCGCCGTTCTGAGGTACCGTGATGAGGCCGTATTCCTGCTTGCTGGTCGTTGGTCTGACGTTGATGGGGCGCTCCACCGCCGCTCAGTCGGGCACCGAGGTCGAGGCAGCGGACGTCTCCGACGCCTCCGCTGACACGCCGTCGCCTCCCGAGGATCCCAGTCGTACGAAGGCGCGCTCCCTGTTCATGGAAGGGGTCGCGCGAGTGAAGCAGGCGCAGTGGTCGGAGGCGCTGGCGTCTTTCGAAGCCTCCCAGCTGCTGTTTCCGCACGCCACGACGACTTTCAACATTGGCGCCTGCGAGCGCGCGATGGGGCGCTACACGCGCGCCCGTCAGGCGCTGCGCAGGGCGCTCGCGCAGGCAGATCGAGGTGAGGGACAGCTCGCGCCCAGCCTGCGCGTCGAGGCGAACGGCTACATCGCCGAGATCGAGCGTTTGCTCGTCCGCCTCGACGTCCGCTTGGACACTCCGGGCAGCCGCATCGCGATAGACGGCAGGCCGCTGGTCGACGAGGGAGCCGAGTACTCTGCGGGGATCGCCCCTCCGGGCCTTGGCGCGAAGGCTCCTGGGGCGCGCTTCAAGGT
>JAGQIY010001479.1 GCA_020430865.1 Myxococcales bacterium | reverse complement strand
GCGAGCCACCTTCACCGACACCACGGACCCAACACCAGCGACGCTGGCCAACCATCGAAGCCGCTCCGGCCCAGCAATGGGCTTGCCGTCGAACTCCAGGATCACGTCGTCGTCGGCCAGCCCGGCGCGATCGCCCGCGCTGCCAGGCTTCACCTCGCGGACCAGCGCGCCGGTGCGCGCGCCCAAGCCGAGCCGCGCGACGTCTTCGACGGTGACCGAGGCGACGATGATGCCGATGGCCGACCGGTTCACGCGCCCGTCCTTCAGCAGCCGAGGCACCAGCTCGCGAACCATGTTGATCGGAATGGCGAACCCGATGTTGTTGGCCCTTGCACGGATGGCGGTGTTGATGCCAACGACTCGCCCCCCGGAGTCGAGCAGCGGCCCGCCCGAGTTGCCCGGATTGATCGAGGCGTCCGTCTGCAGGAAGTTGTAGTAACCGGAGTTGTCGAGTCCCTTCACGTCGTCGCGCGTGCGCCCCTTCGCCGACACGATCCCGGCGGAAACGGTGTGTGACAGTCCGAACGGGTTCCCGATCGCCAGCACCCAGTCACCGACTCGCGTCTTGTCGGAGTCTCCGAGAGGAAGCGCGGAGAGGCCCTTGGCATCCACCCGCAGCACCGCGATGTCCGTCGGCGGGTCGCGGCCCACGACCTGCGCCTTCATCTCCCGTCCGTCCTGCGCGAACGTGACCTGGATATCCGCCGCGTTGGCCACGACGTGATTGTTGGTGAGGATCAGGCCGTCCGGGTCGTACACGAAGCCCGACCCGAGCCCTTGTCCGACCATGCGACGTGCCCCGCGAGACTCCTGCAAGGTCTTGACGAAGACCACCGCTGGATCCGCCTTGGCGGCGATGTCCGCGAAGCTCGCTGGCGCTGCGATTCCCGACGGTAGCACGACGCTGCTCGCAGGGAGCGCCGTCGGCGGCGGACCGGCGCTGGCCACGACGCTGGCGCTCGGTGCGCCCTTGGTCCCTCCCTTGTTGCCACACGCCAGAACGATCGCGCTCAGGCCGATCGCGACGACCAGACCGAGCGCGGCTTGGGACACCCTACGCTTCATCCATTCCTTCAGCGTCCAGCTGGACGCCGCCTCGGCTGTGATTGGGCCCCGCCCCCGCTTCCGTCCAGGGGCTGGGGTGCGCGCTCCCGATGGGAGAGCCGCGACACCCTCGAACCTCAGCCCTGCTGCTTGGATACTTCGACGAAGCGCAGGCGAAGGTCGATGAGCGCTTGCTCCAGAACTCGTTCTTCACCGCCATCCAGGTTGCCGCGCGTCTTGTCTTGAAGCAACCCAAGCAGATCGATGGTTTGCCGGGCCATCGGCAAGTTTTGCTCACGACGCCCGGTCGATGGGTCCTCGGCGTCGCCCAGGTGCACCAGCGCCGAGTGGCTCAGCGACAGCACGAACATCGAGAAGTCGATCGCCGGCAGGTCATGTGCCCCCGCCTTGGAGCCGACGTCGTCACTCACTCCCAGTCTCCATCGACTTGATCGTCCGCTTTCGCTTCGGGAGTCCCCTCGGGC
>JAGQIY010001478.1 GCA_020430865.1 Myxococcales bacterium | reverse complement strand
TGGCTTGAAGCGGAGAACGAGACATCCGCCCAGGACTGGAGGTCCGGCGCTGACGTGGAGAACGGCGTGCCGCGCATGACCACGCCGTGGTAGCGCTGTTCAACAACCGCTTGCAGCAGACAATCGCGCTCGGGCGGAGGCCTTTGGCCTCCTTCCTCTCGCGCTTGCTGCTGAAGCGTGAGACGTTGGCCTGACCGAGGTTGCGGAACCACACCGAGGACTCAAACGATGGGAATGGGGATCTGGCCTGTGTTCAACCCGAAGGTCGACTTCACGCCCGACCTCGACGGCAAGTCGCTGCTCGACAACTGCGAGCTACTCGATGAACTCGCCCTGAAGCTTGGTGTGTCACCCTTCACCTCCTTCGCTGACATGCGCGACGTTCCCGAGGGATTCGACGGCGACCCCGATGAACTCGCTGACCTTCTCGGACCGTGGGAAGACTGGTTCGACATAGACGACGGTCTCAAGGTCATGGCCACGCTTTCCGACGCCCTCCGGAACCCAGAACACGCGACTCTCTTCCAAGAGCCGGACTTCGTTCGTGACGAGGTGAACGAGGTGGTGCGGTGCCTAAACCGAGCACATGGGACCAAACGCAAGTTCCGACTCGAGTTGCTTCAGTGAGGGGGCCACTCGAGCGGCAGGCCAACAAGGCGAATGCAGCAGGCAGTCTCCTTCGGTCGGCGACCCTTCGGGCCACCTCCCTCTTGAGCCTGCAGCTGATTCGCGAGACGTTATCCCGGCCACTCAGGTGTACCCATGGCGGTTGTGCTGGAACTCGATGAGAAGCTACTCCGCTCGTACTTGACGGGCTTCATGGGTGACATCCGCTCCACGTACCTCGCCCACGTCGACCGCGGGCTCTTCGATCGGCTTCTCCGTCACGCCGTGGGGATCGTGGTGCGAAACTGGACCAACGTGGTCTACCACCCAACCGAACGCGAGGCTGCTCGCGGGATCCCTGCTCTAGCTTCAGACCCGGACTGGGTCTCTTCCGTGATCGTCCATTGCTTCCATGACGCGGCAAACATCGTTAGGCGAGAACTACACGACGCCCATCCCGAGCTCGTCTCCGAGGCGCTGGAGGATCTCCAATGGCCCACCACCTTGAAACTCCGATGGTGCAGATCTGCTGTGGACGCGGGTGTAGTCAGCGGGATAACAACCCCTCTGAGGGGGACAGTCAAGCGGCGGCGAGGTTTTTCAGCAGGCTCGAGCCGCGCTTCTTGAGTGCCTGAAGATAGCGTGTTTCGTCATAAGGGATGCGGTCCTTCCAGACGCGGAAGAGGATTCGGATCCACTTGAACGCGAGCGCTCGGATAGCGACCTGATGCTTGACGCCCTTGGCCCGCTGTTGGTCGTAGAAGGCCCGCGCCCAGAAGGACTTGGGGATCGTCTGCGAGGCCCACTCGACGAAGGTCTGCTTGAGGAACGGGTCGCAGCGGTATCGCATGTGGACGATGAGGCTGTCGCCGCTTCGCTTGAGCACGGGCGCGATGCCGGTCGAGCACTGCACGTCGTCGGCGTTGGCGAAGCGCTCGCGGTCTTCGCCGAAGGCGGCGAGCAGCCGCGGCGCGAAGGCGGGTCCGGCGCCTGGGAGTGCAGAGAACAGCTCGTAGTCTTCGTGTTGGGCCACGAGTTCGGCGATGGCGGCCTCGAGGTCTCGCACCGCCTGGTTGGTGGCACGAAGCTGCAACACGAGCGCCTTCACGACGGCGGAGTGCGGCATGATCACGCCCTCGTCCTTGGTGAGCGGCACGGCCGTTTTGATGGCGTCCACGCGCCGCTTCAAGACGGCCTCGTACCGGACGTGGTGGTCGCGGAAGAACTTCTCGAGGGTGGACGGCCTGGCACGCTTGGCGTCCCGCAGCGTGGGCCAGCGCTCGAGGAAGGCACAGAACACCTCGGTCGACTTGTCGTCAAACCAGGCGAGAACCTGCGGATAGAACGCCTTCAGCGCCGCCGTGAGCCGGTTGGTGATGCGGGTTCGGTCGTCCACCAGCTCGCGGCGCGACACCACAAGCTCGCGCACCGAGCGCATCGTCGCGCTCTCGAGCTTCAGCGGCGTCAGGCTGTCCGGGTGTCGAACCAGAAAGTCGAGCGCGAACTCCGCGTCACTCGGGTCGTCCTTCGCGCCGCTCACCTTGAACGTCGCTCGGTACTTCGCCAGTGACTGCGGGTTGATCGGGAAGATGACGAAGAGGTCGTGTTCGAGCAGCGCCGACACCAGCGGTCCGCGAGCGAGCTCAACGCACACCGCGACCCGGCCGCCCCCAAAGCGCTTCCGAAGTCGGGTCGCCCACGCGGCGATCTTCCCGGGATCGTGCTGCAGCTCGAACCGTTCGCGGTCGCGGGGGTCGAGGTTCCCTCCGGGGCTTAGACAGACGTCGTGCTTCTTGTCTCCCCAGTCGATGCCGACGTACGCGGCGAACGCGTCGGATTCCGGCTTGCTTCTCATTGCTCTTCTCCTTGGCTACGATGGCACCAGGACATGCGAGCTCCCGCTGTGCGAAGGCAAAATGGAAGTCAGTTGGAGTGTCTTCCCCTGAGTGTTCGTCGTGGAGCGGAAGCACACCCGCAGGCTCGGAAGGTTGTTTTAGAACGTCGATGCGTTCGGCGCTGCAGATCCGTAGCCTGCGGGTGCATGCCCTGCCTTGGCTCATCATCGATCCAAGGGGGCCTGTATTCCCATAAAGCGGCTGCAGCAGACGGTCGCCTTCGGTCAGCTGCCTGCGGCAGCTTCCCTCTTGCGCCCGCAGCTGAGCCGCCAGACGTTGGGCAGCCGGGAAGAACGATGTCGAGCTTGGAATTCGCAAAGGACCTGCTACCCCTGGTTGAGGCTCTGCTACCGGCGGCGGAGTTGCAGGCCGAGGTCATCCGGAACGACCCCAGGGTTCGCATCACACATGTTCCGACTCGTGAGCGCGTGGAGCACGGCGAACATGAGTCGCAGACCGAGAACAAGGTCGCCGCCCTCCTCCAGCTGCGCCTCAGACTCGACCAACTCCGCGCGTCGCCCCAGAGGGACCCGCTATAGGCCCGCAAGCCCAACAACCGATTGCAGCAGACAGTCGCGACGGTCGGCGCTCCGCGCCTCCCTCTCGCGCCTGCAGCTGAATC
>JAGQIY010001477.1 GCA_020430865.1 Myxococcales bacterium | reverse complement strand
GGTCCACGCCGTTCGCCTTCCACATCGCGAACACCAAGCCTTCAACCAGGTTGAAGATGTCGTCTTGGTTCACGAACGACAGCTCGATGTCGATCTGGGTGAACTCGGGCTGGCGGTCGATGCGCAGGTCCTCGTCGCGGAAGCAGCGCACGATCTGGAAGTACTTCTCGTAGCCGGCGACCATGAACAGCTGCTTGAACAGCTGCGGGCTCTCGGCCAGCGCGTAGAATTTCCCTGCGGAAGTCCTGCTAGGTACGAGGAAGTTGCGCGCGCCGCCCGGGGTGTACTTGACCAGGAACGGCGTCTCGAGCTCGAGGCAGCCTTGATCGCTCAGGTAGTTGCGGGCCGCCTGGTTCAGGTTGTGACGCATGCGAAGCGCGCGCTGCAGCGGCGCGCGACGCAGGTCGAGGAAGCGATACTGCAGGCGGATCTCCTCCTTGGTGTCGAGCTTGTCCAGCAGCTCGAAGGGCGGCGTCTCGCTCTTGTTGAAGACCGTCGCCTCCATCACCTCGACCTCGATCTCGCCCGTCGCGAGGTTCGGGTTCGTGGCGCTCACCATCTCACCGGTCTTCTTGCTCATCTGCATGCCGCGAGAGCGCACCTTGCCCTTGATGCCGATGCACCACTCGCCGCGCAGCGCTTCGGCTTGCGCGTGCGCCTCGGGCGCCGTGTCCGGGTCGAAGACGATCTGGGTGAGGCCTTCGCGATCGCGCAAGTCGACGAAGATGATGGAGCCGTGATCTCGACGATTGTTCACCCAGCCAAACAGCACCACCTCGGAGCCGATGTCCGAAGCGCGCAGGGAGTTGTTGTCGTGGGTTCTCTTGAGCTCGTCGATGAAGCGGGCCACAGGTCGTTTCCTTGCTTGCGAGCGCTCGCGACCCTCGGGATTTCCCGAGCTGACGCGAGCAGTTGAACTCCGGAGCCAATGAGACCACCTCGCGGGCGCGGAGCAGCTGACGCCTTGCGCTAAATCCAGGGATTGAGCAAGCGCCTGGCCGCGATCTAACCCGAAGCGCGGCCCATGAGAATGCAACAAATTGCCGATTTGCCGTCCGAAGCAGAGACTAGACTGGCGCCATGGGTACGGCCGCCGAGCTGACGGTGGGAAACGGCGGGGCCGGGCCCGGGTCTGGAAGGCTCACCGCGACCCGATGGCCGGGACGATGCCCATCGCAACGCTCGGTTGCGGAGACTGGTACTGCCTGGTCATCAGCGGTCTCCCACGCTGGAGAGATCTGGTTCGACAACCGCGGCGGCGAGGCATGCCTCCCGACCCCGTCGTGGACGACGACCGCGAGCTGACCTTCCGCGCCTGGTATGCGTGTTGGCTCGACGAGTGCGAGCAGCGCTGGCTGAAATGGCCAGACCATATCCTCAGGGATTCACGTCGGATCACGAGCTTGGTTTGGGGGGGAGAGCCGCTGACTAGACAACCGCGCTACACCTGCCAGGATCCGCTCGGTGACCAACACCCGTGACGACTACCTGAAGGACCTGGTCAAGCTGAGGCGGGTGCGCGATCGCATGGATCGCGAGTATCAGCAGCCCCTCGACGTCGAGTCGCTGGCGCGTGGCGTGGGCATGTCGGCGGGACACTTGAGTCGACTGTTCAAGAAGGCGTACGGCGAGTCGCCGTACTCGTACCTGATGACGAGGCGAATCGAGCGCGCGATGACGCTCTTGCGTCGCGGCGACCTGAGCGTGACGGAAGTGTGCTTCGAGGTCGGCTGTTCGTCCCTCGGCAGCTTCAGCACGCGCTTCACCGAGCTGGTGGGCAAGTCGCCCAGTGCCTACCGTGAGGATCAACAGTCGACTGAAGGCATGCCCGCCTGCGTGGCGAAGCAAGTGACTCGCCCGGTGCGCTCTCACCCCCAGAAAAAGCAGCCCGCTGGCGACCAGACGAAACCAGTCAGGAATCGAGAAGCGCGCGGTTCGAGAGGCAACTAGCTTCTCGGTCATGGACATCAGCATTCACTCGAGCTTCCTCCCGCAAACCGATCCTGAAGCCTCCCTCGCCTTCTGGCGCGACGTGATGGGCTTCGAGGTGCGCAACGACGTGGGCTACAACGGCCTGCGCTGGATCACGATGGGGCCACCCGATCAGCCGGGTACCAACATCGTGCTCTACCCGCCCCAGGCGAACCCCGGAGTCACCGACACCGAGAAGGCGGTGATTGCCGAGATGATGGCCAAGGGCACCTACGGCAAGATCGTGCTCGCGACGCCCAACGTCGACGCCACCTTCGAGAAGCTGCAAGCGGCCGGGGCCGAAGTCGTGCAGGAGCCGACGGATCAGCCGTATGGCTTGCGCGACTGCGCCTTCCGCGACCCGGCGGGCAACGACTTGCGCATTCAGGAGCGCAAGTGATGAGCCGCTCCCAGACGCGCGAGGCGTGAGATAAAGGCGGCGATGAGCGCGAAGAAGTCAAGAGGAGGGAACACGCACCCGGCTGACCGCCACGACGCGATTCGGGTGGTCGGCGCGCGGGTGAACAACCTCAGGGACGTGAGCGTCGTCTTGCCCAAGCGGCGCCTCACGGTGTTCACCGGCGTCTCCGGTTCCGGAAAGAGCTCGCTGGTGTTCGGCACCATCGCCGCCGAGTCCCAGCGCCTGATCAACGAGACCTACAGCGCGTTCGTGCAGGGCTTCATGCCCACGATGCCTCGTCCCGACGTCGACGTGCTCGAAGGCCTGACCACTGCGATCGCCGTGGACCAGGAGCGCATGGGGGCCAACGCGCGCTCCACCGTCGGCACCGCGACGGACGCCAACGCCCTCTTGCGCATCCTGTTCAGTCGGCTCGGAAAGCCTCACATCGGCTCGCCCCAGGCGTTCTCCTTCAACATCGCGTCGGTCAAGGCCGCTGGTGCGATCAGCGTCGAGAAGGGCGGCACCAAGAAAACCATACGGAAAACCTTTCGACGTACCGGTGGGATGTGTCCGCGCTGTGAAGGCATGGGCAACGTCACTGACATCGACCTGAAGGAGCTCTACGACGAGAACAAGTCGCTGAGTGAAGGCGCGCTCACGATCCCCACCTACAACGCGGGCGGCTGGAACTACCGCTTGTACGCCGAGTCGGGCTTCTACGACCCGAAGAAGCCGATCAAGAAGTTCACCAAGAAGGAGCTGCACGCGCTGCTCCACCATGTGCCGAAGCGCATGAAGATCGCCGGCATCAACATGACCTACGAGGGCATCATCCCCCGGCTGCAGAAGTCGATGCTGTCCAAGGACAAGGAGGCGATGCAGTCGCACATCCGCGCCTTCGTCGATCGCGCCGTGACCTTCACCACCTGTCCTGACTGCGAAGGCACGCGGCTGAGCGAAGGCGCTAGGAGCTCGAAGATCAAGGGCATCAGCATCG
Source organism: Myxococcales bacterium (assembly GCA_020430865.1). The sequence continues at coordinate 3,198 of JAGQIY010001477.1, read as the reverse complement.
CCGATGCCTGCGCGATGCAGATCAGCGACCTGCGGGACTGGGTGCGGAGCCTGAAGTCGGCCTCCGTGGCCCCGCTGCTCGAGGCGCTGGGCCGGCTGATGGATTCCTTCGTGGAAATTGGCCTCGGCTATCTGTCGCTGGAGCGTCCGGCAGGCACGCTGTCCGGCGGCGAAGCCCAGCGCACGAAGCTCATCCGTCACCTCGGCTCTTCGCTCACCGACGTGACCTACGTCTTCGATGAGCCCAGCGTGGGCCTGCATCCTCACGACATCCAGCGCATGAATCAGCTGCTCTTCCAGCTGCGGGACAAGGGCAACACGGTGCTCGTGGTCGAGCACAAGCCCGAGGTGATCGCGATCGCAGATCACATCGTGGACCTCGGTCCCGGCGCAGGCGGCGCAGGCGGCAGAGTGACCTTCGAAGGCAAGCTGGAGCAGCTGCGCAAGAGCAACACCGTCACGGGCAAGCACCTCGACGATCGTGTGGCGCTGAAGCCCGAGGTCCGAGAGCCCACGGGCGCACTCGAGGTGCGCGGCGCTTGCACCCACAACCTCAAGCAGGTGGACGTCGACATTCCCCTCGGCGTGCTCGTCGTCGTGACGGGGGTCGCTGGCTCGGGCAAGAGTTCGCTGATTCGCGGTTCCGTAGAGAAACTAGATGGCGTCGTCGCGATCGATCAGGGCGCGATCAGGGGCTCTCGTCGCAGTAACCCCGCGACCTACACCGGCCTGCTGGACCCGATCCGCAGCGCGTTCGCCAAGGCGAACGGGGTCAAGCCGGCGCTCTTCAGCGCGAACTCCGAGGGCGCTTGCCCGGTGTGCAATGGGGCAGGCGTGATCTACACCGATCTCGCGCAGATGGCCGGCGTCGCAACGCCATGCGAGGAGTGCGAGGGCAAGCGCTTCCAGGCGGAAGTATTGAAGTACAAGCTCGGCGCCAGGGACATCAGCGAGGTTCTCTCGATGTCAGTCAGTGAAGCGCTCGGCTTCTTTGCCTCCGGGAAATCCAAGGTGCCCGCCGCGCACGCCACCCTGCAGCGGCTCTCGGAAGTGGGCCTGGGCTACGTCACGCTGGGGCAGCCGCTGACCACGCTCTCCGGCGGCGAGCGTCAGCGCCTCGAGCTGGCCACCCACATGGGCGAGAAGGGGGGCGTATACATCCTCGACGAGCCCACGACCGGCCTCCACCTCGCGGACGTCCAGCAGCTGCTGGGTCTCCTCGACCGCCTGGTGGACGGCGGAAAGTCCGTGATCGTGATCGAGCACCATCAGGCGGTGATGGCCCACGCCGACTGGATCATCGACCTGGGTCCCGGCGCGGGGCACGACGGCGGTCGTGTCGTGTTCGAGGGCACCCCAGCGGCCTTGGTCGCGAAACGCGCGACCCTGACGGGTCGTCACCTGGCGCAGTACGTGGCCGAAAATTAGCCCAAATTCGCGGTGTTGTGGCACCCGCGAGGAGTGAAACCCGCCTCCTTCGTCCCGCAGCCGACGAGCCGCAGCAACCGCGCCCGGCCTTCGGCGCCCCCGGAGCCAGCCGCAGCGGCTGCCCTGACGCACGAAGAGGGCAGGGAGCCGGAGCCGCTGTCGGAGCTGCGGGTCGAACCCCTGACTCCGCCTGGAGGCGAGTGGTTGAACCCCGTCTGCGCCTGGTTCTCGCTGGCGCTCCCGCTGGGGCTCGCGCTGCTGCGCTCCAGCGCCGGTGCGCAGTGGCGTGGAGACATGGCGCTGGTGCGCTCGGTGGGCATGGTGCCCATCGGCCTGGAGGGAGCGCTGAGCAGTGTGCTCGCCCAGCTGATGAGCCTGCTGCCGATTGGTGGGCGTCATCTGCGCGTGGCGCTGGTCAGCGCCGTGGCCCTCGGCATCGGCAGCCGGATTCTCTACGCCATCGCGCGGCGGTTGCTGGCCGCCCATGGCTTCACTCCCCGTCTGACGCCCGCGCTGGCCCTGGCCGCGTCGTTGATGACGACCCTGGCGGTGACCTGGCAGCTCGAGGGCACGATCGGGGGCGGCGCGACCGTGGCCGCGACGCTGGGACTCGGGACGCTGCTGGTGCGCCCCAGCCGACGCACGGGTGATCTACGCATCTGGTTCGGGTTCGGGGGGTTAGTCGCGCTGACGGCCGCCGAGAGCCACGTCGCAGGCACCGCGGTGGCCGTGGCGCTGGTGGTGCAAGCCGTGGCGGTCGGAGCCATCCCACCGCGGCGTGCCCTGCTCGGGCTCTGCGCGGGCTTCGCGCTGGTCGCGCTGGTCTGGGTGCTGCCGATGCTGATGCGACCGCTCTCGGCGCGCGCCGGAGTCCAGCTCGGCTTCGACTTCACGGGTCAGTCCGTCTCCGGCCTCGACTCCGAGGCAGTCAAGCAGGGCGCCCTCGCGGCGTGGCTCAGCGACGTGGGCGTGGTCAGCCTCGTGATCGCGGCCTTCGGCGCTGCCGTGGGGATCCTTCGTCAGAGCACGCGCTGGCTGGTCGCGCCGATGCTGACGCTGATCGCCGCGGACGCCTTGCTCCCCGCGGTGGACGGCAGCGTCCTCGCGCCGGACCCGCTGATGCCATTGCGCCTGATGGCCATCGGCGCCGTGGCGGTGCTGACGGCCCTCGGAGTCCACGCTGCGGTGCTCTTCCTCTCGAGCGCGCGCATCCCGCTGGCGCGCCCGGCCGCGGCGCTGATGGGCTTGTTCACCTTCGCGCTGGTGCTGATGACCAGCGAGCGATCGACCCACATCGCCGACCGGCGCGCCCAGCTCGGTGCCGAGGTATGGACCGACCACGCCCTGGGACGCTTGCCGTACGGAGCCGTCTTGCTGGTGCGCTCGCCGGCGGTCGCCTGGCGACTGTGGGCAGCCCGCGTGGTGCGCGGCGAGCGACCGGACATCCTGGTGGTGCCCACCGGCATGCTCGACAAGGGCTCCGTGGCGAAGGAGCTGCTGGGTCGTGAGCCGGCCCTCTCGCCGCTCCTCAGGGACGTCGCCGTGAGCGGTGTGCCCGGGGAGTTCGCGCTCTCGAGCCTGGCCGACGAGAGGCCGCTCTACGTCGAGCTCGATCCGCGCTGGGACACGCGCCTGGTCGATCACCTGATCCCCGAGCCGATGTGGCTGGCGTTTGCGCCGACAGCCCTGGGGCGCTCCGACCGTGGAGCGAGCCTCGAGCGAGGTCGGGAGGCGTTCAGCGAGGTGCTGGAGATCGCCAAGAATCCCCAGG
>JAGQIY010001476.1 GCA_020430865.1 Myxococcales bacterium | reverse complement strand
GCTTGGTCCTGGAGCGCGGCATCAAGCTGGTGGTCAACGCCGGCGGCTTGAATCCCCACGGTCTCAGCAGTGCATTGCGTCAGCTGGGAAGCGCGATGCACCTCGAACCCAGGGTCGCGACGCTGACCGGCGACGATCTGCGCCAGCGCCTCGAGAGCCTGCGCTCGAGCAACGCCGATTTCCGTCACCTGGGATCCGGAGCGCCGCTGCCCGAGACCGAAGGCTTCGTGCACACGGCCAACGCCTACCTCGGCGCCTGGGGGATCCGGCAGGCGCTGGCCGAGGGCACCGATATCGTGGTCTGCCCTCGAGTCACCGACGCGAGCCTGGTGGTCGGCGCAGCAGCCTGGTGGCACGGCTGGGAGCGTGACGACTGGAACGCCCTCGCCGGCGCCGTGGCGGCGGGACACGTGATCGAGTGCGGAGCCCAGGTTACGGGAGGCAACTACTCGTCATTCCGCGAGGTAACGGACCTGTCGCGGCCCGGCTTCCCCATCGCTGAAATCTCCCAGGATGGCAGCAGCGTGATCACGAAGCATCCCGGAAGCGCCGGAGCCGTCAGTGTCGGCACGGTCACCACGCAGCTGGTCTACGAGGTCGGCGGCCCGCGCTACCTGAACCCCGACGTCACGACGCGCCTCGATAGCATCGAGCTCGAGCAGCTGGAGAGCGATCGGGTGCGCCTCCACGGCGTCGTCGGTGAGCCGCCCCCCGACACGACGAAGGTCGCGATCACCTGCAAGGGTCGCTACCGCAACGAGATGATCTTCGCGCTGGTTGGCCTCGAGATCGACGCCAAGCAGGCGCTCTTCGAGGCAGCGACCCGCGCTGCCTTCGAGAACCAGCCGGTGGATCTCGAGTTTCAGCGCCTTGGCGCGCCGCTCTCCGCCGCGACCATCGAAGCCGCACGGAATCAGAACGAAGCCAGCCAGCTCCTGCGAGTGATCGCCAGCAGTGACGACGAGGCGCTGGTCTCTCGCGCCTTCGGCGCCGCGCTGATCGAGCTGGCGCTCTCCAGCTACCCCGGCTTGTTCGCCCTGGACTTGCCGGGGCCAGCCAGTGAAGCGACTGGCTACTGGCCAACTCTGGTCAACCAGAGCGACCTGGAAGTGCGCCTCACCCACCCCGACGATCGAGTCGAGGTCATCTCGCCGCCTCCGCAGATGCTCCCGGCGTCCCAGCTCGATCAGGGGGTGAGGGCGCTCTCGGGTGACACCGAACGCGCCGTCTCGTTTCCGGAAGGCAACACTGTGCGCGCGCCCCTCGGCCGCGTCGCCGACGCTCGCTCCGGCGACAAGGGCAGCGACGCCAACGTGGGGCTCTGGACCCGCAGCGACGAAGCCTACGCCTGGCTGCGCCAGGAGCTCAGCGTCGAGCGCCTGAAGGAGCTGCTCCCCGAGGCGGCGTCCCTGCCCATCGAGCGCTACGAGCTACCGAGACTCCGGGCGGTGAACTTCGTCATCCGCGGGTTGCTCGCGGGCGGCGCCGTCGCGACGCTGCGCTTCGACCGTCAGGCGAAGGCCCTCGGCGAGTTCCTGCGCTCGCGGAGCGTGACTGTTCCTCAGGCCCTGCTCCGTGACCCGGGTTGACGCAGCTGACCGCCAGTTGGACCCTGCACGTGCCGTGACGGAAATCCCAGCGTTCGAGTCCGCAGCCGTCGCGCTGCCATGCGAGGAGCTGACGCCGAGCCTGGAGTTCTTCGAGTCGCTGGGCTTTCGACTGGAGATGATCGCGCCCGCCGACGATCCGAGC
>JAGQIY010001475.1 GCA_020430865.1 Myxococcales bacterium | reverse complement strand
CCGCCGCGTAGAGGGACTTGCCGCAATAGACACCGGTGGCTTCTCCGTACAGGGCCTGGGAGAGGATGAAGCGCACGATCTGGCGATCTTCTTCCTTGTTCAGGTCAAACGTCGCGCCCTGGAAGTCGTAGCCGGGTTCGGCTAGCGGCGGCAGGCGGTGGTCGTCGCGCATCACGCTCTCGAGGCTCCCCATAGCGCGCATTCTTCGCCCGGAATCCCGTCGCGGCAAACGCTTTGTGTGACCTCTCGGTCAGCGTTGCCCCGCAGCTTGGCGTGCGCGATTCGCTCAGGGGGTACCGACACTGGTGTCCAGCGGCGCCTGACTGGACTCCTCTCGCGCCTTCTCGTCGGCGTCGTCCAGGACATGACAGCACTCCTCGAGCGCCTCTCGCATCTCGAACGCAGTCTCGGCCTTGCGCAAGCGGTCGAGCAGATCCGTCTTCAGTGTCAGGGCCGCGATCTCTCGCAGCAGCTCGAGGTGCGTGCTGCGGTCGCTCGGGGGACATAGCGTCACGAAGAACACGTCTACGGGATTCCCGTCGGGGCCGGCGTAGTCCAAGGGGGCCTTCGTGGTGAACACGCCGAGGTACGAGGGGATGTCCGCAACCGTGGCGTGGGGCAGGGCAACGCCTCTCCCTACGGAAGTGTTCTGTGTCTTCTCTCGCTCCCACAGCGCATCCTGAATCACCCGGGCGTTCACGCGTCCGAGGAGGATGGCCTCGAAGACCTGGGCCACGTGCGCAAACAGGTCTTCCTTCCTGTGTACCCGCACGCGAGCCTGGAGCGCGCCCGGAGCGACGAATGGCATCAAGCGACTCTGGCTCTCCTCCGCGCTGGCGTGCCGCCGAAGTGCGGCGTGAGTCTGTACTCGCGGCGTCTTCAGGCTGAGCACGCTGCAGGCCGAGCCCTTGATGATGCGCGCGTGGGCCGTGCCGCGCAGCGTCGCGAACAAGGAGGCGTCGGCCTGCCCCATCACGAGCAGGTCGAACGCCGCAGTCTCGGAGTTCAGGCTGGTGACGAGGTTCTTTCCGCGCAGAACATGCTGCTTGATCGGCTCCTCGACGAGCAGCTCCAGCTGCTCGAGATAGGATTGCTCGGCCTCGACCTGATCCTCGCCAGCGTCGTCGGGAACGAAGCGCACCAAGGTCACGTGGGCTCCCCAGTTCTGGGCGAGGTGCGCGGCGGTGCGCACGACCAGCGCGTCGTGGGGACCTGGCTCCGGGTAGACGAGGATCTCTCGAACGTAGCGGATCCCCACGTCGCGCACCAACGCCAGGTTGGTGTCGAGGTGGTTGATCAGCCAACCGATGGGGTTGTATGGCAGCAAGCTCTTGCGGCTCGGTCCCTGCCACTCCATCACCAGCCAGTGGCATTCCGTGCGGCTAGTCACGCTGTGGACCGTCCCCACCAGGTCACGCGCCACGATGGCGTGGAAGTCCAGGTGCGCGCCCTGCTGATCGGCGGCCGCGTGGGAGCGTCGCCGCAGCGACCGTAGGGTCACGTCTTCCTCGAGCACGACGTCCAGCGCCATCTGCTCCGGGACCTCGGTCAAGTGCGCGACCTGTACGGTGCCGCTCTCCGCCAGGGCGCCTCCCACCTCCACCAGCATCTCGGGTGACCGCTCGCCACCGAACAGCGCCACCACCGCCTCCGCCTGGCTGAGCGCGTCTTCGGTGTCTACCGGGCGCGCCGTCTGCAGCAGATCCGCGCGCTTCGTGCGCTGCCCCACCACCCCGCGTCGGCGGGCTCGAGCCCGGCCATAGAACAGGTACGTGAGCAATCCTGGGACCGTGACCAGACCGACGGCGAGCAGCACCGTCGGGCCGATCATGAACAGCAACACCACCCCGCTCAGAGCGCCCAGCGCTGGTACCCAGGGGTAGAGCGGCGCCTCGAAGGTCGGCTTGTACCAGTTGACGCGGCTCTCCCGGAAGACCACCACCGCCAGGTTCTCCGAGACGTAGAGCAGGATCACGATCGAGCTCGCGAGCTTCGCCAGCTTGGCTACCTCGAAGAAGGAGATGGCGATCGCCATCGCCGCGGCGGTGATCAGGATCGCGATGATCGGCGTCTGATAGCGTCGGTGGACGCTCGCCAGGCTCGCAGGTAGCAGCTGCTCGCGCGCCATCGCGAAGGGGAAGCGCGACGCGGCGAGCAAGCCAGCGTTTGCCATCGACACCATCGTCACGACGCCGAGCACCGCCGCGACCTTGCCCGCGACGCTACCTCCTACGTGGTGTGCGAGAGTGTGGATCGGCTTGAGATCGCTGCCGAGCTCGCTCATGGGCACGTTGCCCACCAGTGTGAACGTGACCAAGCCGTATACGATCATGATCCCGCCCAGCGAGAGCAGGATGCCGAGCGGCAGGTTTCGCTGAGGGTTCTTCACCTCTTCGGCGACGGCCGCGACCTTGGTGACGCCGTTGTACGAGACGAAGACGAAACCCGTCGCCGCGAGCAGGCCGGTGACTCCGTGAGGAAATGAATGCTCCAGGTTCCTCGGGTCGACCTTCGGCAGACCGAACGCCACCAGGAGCCCTAGCCCTAGCAAGGATAGACCGACGATCACGACCTGGGCCTTGCCGACCTTCCGCACACCGACCACGTTCAGCAGCGAAATGGCCACCAGCAGCACCAGCGCGGTGGGGCGCAGAGGGAGCTCCGCCATCACGAGCAGGTAGGTGCCAAATCCGAGCAAGGCGAACGCGCTCTTGAGCAGCATGGATGCCCAGAGCGCCACGCCCGCGACGCTGCCGACGAGCGGGCCGAAGATGCGCTCGAGGTACACGTAGGTGCCCCCGGAAGTCGGCATCGCCGTCGCCAGCTCGGCCTTGCAGGTGGCCGCTGGGAGCACGCACAGACCGGCCAGCAAGTACGAGAGCCAAACGCTCGGGCCCGCCTGCGCCGCAGCCAGCCCCGGCAACACGAAGATGCCACTGCCCAGCATCGCGCTCACGCTGATCGCGATCACTGCGGGCAGCCCGAGGCTGCGTTCAAGCTCCTTCACTCGGGCATTGGACCCCGGGTGGCTGGATCCGGCAAGCCTTTGGGTCCCAGTCGAGCCGACTCATGGCTTGAGCAATCTGCTCAGAGTATTCCGGCTGATCCCAAGGGCTCTGGCCGTGTCGGTCTTGTTTCCTCCGTGGAGCGCCAGCACGCGCTCTGCGTAGCGGCGGCTCGCCTCGTTGAGCTGTAGATCCAGCGGAAGCTCCAGCCAGGCGTCGGCCGACGTCGTGGATTCCCGGCGCGAGGCCTGGGTCGAGTCGTTCAGCAGGTCGGAGTGGAGCAGGCCCTCGCTGGACAGCACCGTGGCGCTCTCGACCCAGTGTTCCAGCTCGCGCACATTTCCTGGCCAAGGTCGGGCGACGAGGGTCGCGAGCGTCCGCGCGTCGAGGCGTAGCGCTGGTCGGCCGTGGCGCTCACTGGCGCGTTCGATGAAGTGCCTGAGCAGGATCTCGATCTCGCTCGCGCCGCGCTCCTGCAGGCTTGGCACCTGGACCTCGACGACTCTCAGTCGATAGTAGAGATCCTCGCGGAATTGACCTTTTGCCAGCATGTGCTCCAGGTCTCGGTGCGTTGCTGCCAGCACCCGGACGTCGGCCTGCAGCGTCTCTCGACCGCCGACGCGCTCGTAGCACCGATCCTGCAGCAGACGCAGGAGCTTGCCCTGACTCTCCAGGGGGAGGTCGCCGACCTCGTCGAGCAACAGGCTGCCGCCGCGGGCCAGCTCGACCTTGCCGGGCACTCGCCGGTCCGCGCCAGTGAACGCGCCGCGCTCGTGTCCGAAGAGCTCGCTCTCCACCAGCTGAGAGGGCAGGGTGGTGCAGTCGACCACCACGAACGGCCCAGTCTGGCGTGCGGAGTTGACGTGCACGGCTCGAGCAAGCAGCGTCTTGCCCGTTCCGGTTGCTCCGCGGAAAATTACCGAAGCGTCCGTGCCCGCGGCGCGTCCGATGCGCTCGTAGACTCGCTTCATCGGTTCGCTGAGCCCGACGATGTGGTTGAACGGCCCGCGCAGCGTGAGCCCAGGGTCGCTGCGCTTCTCGGGTCGCAGCGTGGTCAACTCGAGGGCGCGTCCCAGCTGTGTCGCCAGCGCGTGGAGGTAGCGCTCGTCCTCTGCGTCGAAGCGGCCGTTCGCTTTGTTCAGGAGCTGCACCACGCCTCGCACGGGCAGCTCGGGAGCGCGGCGTATGGGGACCACCAGCATGTTTCGGGTGCTGTAGCCGGTCTCGCGATCGGCGCTGGGGTCGAAGCGTGGGTCGTTTGGCGCGTCGTCGACCCGCACGACCTCTCCCGTCTCGGCGACGTAGCCGGCGAGCCCCTTGCCCAGCGCCTGACGCAGCTGCGGAACCTCTGGCAGCAGCGCGACCCGCGTCACCAGGTCGCCGCGCTCCGCGTCCACCAGCCAGATCGAGGCTCGATCGGCCCCCAAGGCCTCCGCGACTCGTTCGCAGGCGGCGCTCAGCAGCGCGTCCAGGTCGACCTCGCGCGTCAGCAGCGCGGCGAGGTCGACGAGGAGCGAGAGGCGAGACATGGCGCGAGTCGAAGCTACAGCATAGCAGTCCATCCCCGCCGTTGGCCGCGTTTGAGGCTGGTTCACGCCGCGCAGGCATCCAGCGGCAGGTCCAAGACCTGTCCCTCGCGCGCCGCGACGCTGTTCGGGAATAGCTGACGCGCTCGCGATTCCAGCTCGACCACCGCCCAGTCATCGCGACAGGGGTCGTGATGAAAGAGCACCAAGCGGCGGACCCCTGCCTTCAGCGCCACCTCGGCGGCGGCCTCGAAGGTGCTGTGTCCCCAGCCCACCTTCGACATGCACGTTTCCCCGCGATACTCTTCGGGGAGGTACATGGCGTCGTAGATCAGCACGTCTGCGTGCTGCGCCAGCCTGACCAGCGCAGGGTCTGCGCATGCGTAGTGCTCGGTGTCGGTCGCGTACACCACGCTGCGCCCCGCGTGCTCGACCCGGTAGCCAAAGACGCCGCCCGGGTGGTTCAGCCTTGCGGTGGTCACGCGAGCACAGCCGATTTCCAGAGACTGACCCGAAGCCAGATCGCGCGCACGCACTCGAGAGGCGAGCTCAGAATATTCCACGGGGAATACAGGTGCCTGCATCTGCGCTCGCAGGACACCCTCGACGCCGCCGCCGAAGTTCGGTCCAAAGACGTCGAGCTCGGTGCCCGGCAGGTACAGCGGGGCGAACAGCGGTAGCCCCTGGATGTGATCCCAGTGGTAGTGGCTGAAGAGCAGGCTCAGCTTCACCCGTGGCGGCCTTTCCGGAGTCGCCTGGCGCGCGGCCTCCGCGAGCAGGCTGTCTCCGAATCCACGTAGCCCCGTGCCAGCGTCCAGCGCGATCCGGGTCACCTCACCCCCCGACCCCTCGCACGCGACCTCCACGCAGCTGGTGTTGCCGCCGACCTTCGCCGTGTCGGCGCCCGGTGACGCGATGGTGCCGCGGACACCCCAGAATCGAATCATCATGGACCGCTCCCTTCCTGAGGCCGCGACCATCTCCTCCGGGAATCAATTCCCGAGCGAGGGGCGGCTTCTTGCGCTCCTGTTACAAGCCGCGTGCCAGGGTTGGCCGCTGGACGATTCTAAGGGGGTTCTCGGGGTGAGGCGCGCTCGACGTGCTCCTGGAACCGCCCGTCGACGCGTCACTTCTGAGCAGCCTGCTCAGCAAACGAGCGCCGCACGCTCAGGGGCAAACCGGACGCCGCTCTGCGCGCTGGATCCGCAGCCGCTTGGGGTCGAAGAGCTTGCTCGGGTCGAGCCGGCCGTTGCTCAGGGCCGGGGCCTTGCCGCCTTTGCCCCAGGCGCCGAGGGCGTCCGCCATGGCGTCGCGGAGCATCACGTCCGGGGAAATCTCCACCGCGTCCTTCGCGAGTTGGACGCCCTTGAACAGGCCGTCACCGCCGGTGGCGAGGTAGTCGCTCAGCGCCAGCCAGAGCACGTCTTCGTCGCGCACGAGCTTGCCCCCGGGGCGCCGTAGCTGGACCTCGGGTGTATCCCCATGGCAAGAGATGCTGACGTCCACGCCCGCTACGGAGAGGATACCGCCGCCCGAGCGTTGCATGTGGGACGCGATCACTTGCGCGAGCTGAGCGCCGGTCAGGCGCACTCGGGCGATCAGGTTGTCGAACGGCATCGCGTTGAACAGCGAGCCGTAGGTCAGCGGTCCAGCCGGCAGATTCGCGCGCAGGCCGCCGCCGTTGGCCACGGCGACGTCGGCGCCTTCCGGCCTGCCGCTGGCGAACACCTGGCGCGCGCCGAGCAGGGTGAGGTCGGCGAAGAGGTTCCCGAGGGCTGACGGCTTGTCATAGCCACGGGTCACCTCCGCCCGCACCTCGATACCCAGGGGCTGCTCGCGCTTCGACTTGGCTCGAGCGAGTGCGGGCTGGATCATGGCCTGGACGTCGCTCGCAGGGGTCACGCGTCGTCCGGCGTACTCGTCGGCCTTGCAGCTCTCGAGCAGTCCGCTGGCGTCGTCGCACATGCGCTGAGGAGGCAGGATCTGCCGATCGAGCAGCCTCGCCGGTTCCCCGTTTCCGGGTGGTTGCAGCGTCAGGTCCACCCGGGAGAAGGCCTCTAGCTTCGAGAAGCTCTCCACCAGCGCGACGCCATTGACCTCGTGCGCGACGGCCTTGTGCGTGTGGCCACCGATGAACACGTCGACCAGGCCGGGTTCGAGCTTCTGCAGTAGCTCCATCGCCTCCTGACTCATGTCACAGCTCGATAGATCCTGTGCGTGCTCGAACCGAGTGCAGCTGCCGCCGATGTGCGCGGTGACGATCACGACGTCCGCACCCTGGCCCCTCAGCCGCGCGGCTTGCTCGGTGACGATCGGCAGTGGGTCCTGGAAATCGAGCCCCTCCAGATACGCTGGCAACACGATGTTCGGCGTCTCTGGCGTGGACAGGCCGACCAGGCCGATCTTCACGCCATGCACCTCGATCAGCGTGCTCGCCTCGAGATTCTTCCACTCGGGCAGCTGGCGCGTACCCTTGCTGAACAGGTTCGCCGCCAGGAACGGGAAGTCAGCCTCGGCGATTCGCGCGCGGAGCGCTCCCTGAGGGTCCCCGGTTCGAGCCTCTCCCACAGGGCCGAAGTCGAACTCGTGGTTCCCTACTGCTGCCGCGCGGTAGCCCAAGCGATTCATCGCCTGGATCATGACGTCGCCTTCACCGAGGTTCGACTCGAGGCTGCCCTGGAAGATGTCGCCAGCGTCCAGCAGCAGCAGCTCGCGGTTCCCGCGCTCCTGCTCGCGCAGGCTGTCGACGTAGCCTGCAAAGAGCGGCAAGCGCTCGACGGCGCCGTGCATGTCGTTGGTCCCGATGACACTGAGCTGAAACGGGGCCGGAGGCGTGGGCGCGACGTTGCTCGGCGCCTTCGAGTCGAGCACGCGCTTGGGCAGCGCTTGCCCGCCGCCGCAGCCCGAGACGGCGGTGAGCGCCAGACCCACGCTGCACCCTAACCCCCAAACCCAAAACGCACGGCGCATTCTCAAGGACCTTTCGCGATGTCGGATCAGTTCTCGGCGAGCATGCCGCGCAGGCGCTCGGGAGCTACTTTGTATTCCGTGCGGCAGTAGTCGCACTGGATCTCGAGGACTTCGCCATCCTTCACCAGATCTTCGATGTCGGGGTGGGGAAGGCTGGCCAGCGCGCCCATCATCGAGGCTTCACTGCACCAGCAGTTGAAGCGGACCTCGCTCTCCTCGAGGCGCGTGAAGGGCATGCCGTAGAGCAACTCGCTCAGCAGCTGATCCGGCGTGAAGTCGGGCTGAGCGATCTGTGCGGCGATGCTGCGGAAATCCTCGAGACGTTCGGTCATCACCGCGAGCGGGGCGCGACCCACTTCCGGGAGGAGCTGCACCATGTAGCCACCGGCGGCGACCACCTGGTTGTCGTCCAGGATCGTGTCGAGGGCGATCATGCTCACGACTTGCTCCGAGTTCTGCATGTAGGCCATGTAGGCCGTCGAGATCCCGCCGTCGGACGACGCATCCACGACGCCTTGCTGGAGCTTGCCGCTGGAGAGCGAGCGCATGACCTGGATGCGCGCGCCGTCTCCCAGGGCGAGCTCCGTCTTGGCCTTACCCAGCTGGACCAGGCCCCGCGTATCTCCCGACGGATGTGAGTCTGCGACAATCCGTCCTGTCGATCCGCTCCCGCTGAGGATCGCTTGAACCCTCAATGAAGGGGCCATCGTCTCCCGGAACAGGACCGCGCCGGTGAGCATGTCGCTCAGGTACTCAGTGGTTCTACCAGTGGTCCCCTGCGCGACGCAGGCACCCCGCACGGTGTGGGTGGTGGAAGCGGTAATCACTCGGAAAGAGCCGTCGTCGGTGATGGCGCGGACCACACTGTCAGCGGCACTGTGGGTGGGTGCGACAGGCTTTGGACCGGAGGGGGAGTCGGACATTTCCGTCGAGCCTACGCCCTGGCACTCTTGCAGTCGAGGCAACCAGGTGAAACAACTCGCCCCCGGCTTGGTCCCGATACGGACCTGGTCGAGAGCGATCCAGCTGTGAGGCGGGTGGCCAAGCCACTGGCGGCTCGCCGACCCGAGAGGAGGGCCTCTTGCCCAACGCGTACATTTCCGGAACCGGTTTCTATGTCCCACCGCGAGTGGTCACCAACAACGACCTGCGGGAACAGTACGGCATCGACACCACGCACGAGTGGATCGTCGAGCGCACCGGCATCGAAGAGCGACGGTTCGCAGCCGATGGCGTAGGCACGGGCGAGATGGCCGAGCACGCGGCGCGGCAGGCGATCGAGGCTGCGGGACTCGAGCCGAAGGACATCGGGATGATCGTCCTGGCCACGCTCTCTCCCGACTTCGCGTTTCCGGGCTCCGGTGTGCTGCTGGGTCAGCGCCTCGGGCTCTGCGACGGTGACGGGGCGACGTTCGTGCCGGCCCTCGACGTTCGCAACCAGTGTTCGGGCTTCCTGTACAGCCTCGGGACCGCCGCTTCGATGGTGCAGTCGGGCAACCTGAATCACGTCCTGGTCGTCGGATCCGAGACGCACTCGGCGGCGCTGGACCTCACCACTCGCGGTCGCACCGTCTCCTGCCTGTTCGGAGACGGCGCGGGCGCGTGCATCGTCAGCGCGACCGATGAGGATCGAGGCGTGCGCAAGTGGCACCTGGGAGCCGATGGTCGCTACGCGGAAGCGCTGTGTCAGAAGGTCTGGGACATGCGGAACAAACCCTTCATCCCCCAGGACGCGGACGGCAATGGTATCGTGAGCCCGGAGCTGATGTGGGCTCACATGGAAGGGCGAAAGGTGTTCAAGAACGCCGTCCAGCGCATGGCGGAGAGCCTGATGCGCGTCTTCGCCGCCGAGAACCTGACCCGGGACGACGTCGACCTGTTCGTGTTCCACCAGGCGAACCTGCGCATCAACCAGTATCTCGCGAAGGAAGTGCTGGGTATCCCCGAGGAAAAGCTGGTGAACAACATCATGCGCTACGGCAACACCACCGCGGCGACCATCCCGATCCTGCTCGCCGAGTCCGAGCGCAACGGGAAGCTCAAGAAGGGCATGAAGGTCGCGATGGCGGCGTTCGGCTCGGGCTTCACCTGGGGCGCCGCGGTCGTCGACTGGTAGTTGGCGACGCGTGGGCTTGGACGCCGTCCGGTCACTCGACGGGGCGGCGTCGACGCGTCGGTTCCTCAGTTGAGCAGCTCTTCGTCCATCAGCTCCGGGTTCGCTGGCGTCGAGACCCGGTAGCGCTCGTCGAGCCAGTTGCCGAGGTCGATGAGCTTGCAGCGGGAGCAGCAGAAGGGGCGCGTCGGGAAGTCCGGCGGGACGTCTTCGAGCACCGTCTGGCAGGTGGGACATTCGATGCGCATGAGGTCGTTTTGAGGCACCTGTCTGCGTGAGGCAAGGGGGGCTTGGGTGAGGGCAGCGGCTGGGCTATGACGCAAGGCCACCAGCGCCCCAGCTCTCGGAGCGTCGGTCGAGGTTCCATGACACGAGACTTGCTACTGGAAATTGGCGTCGAAGAGCTTCCCTCGTCCTTCGTCGCCGGCGCGCTGAAGGCCCTGCCGAAGCTGGTGAAGGACGAGCTGAAGGGCCTGCGGCTGGAGCACGGCGGCCTCTGGGTCGGTGGTACGGCGCGCCGACTGGCGTTGATCGTGAGCGACGTGGCGGAGGCGCAACCCGATCTGGATGAAGAGGTGCTCGGACCACCTGCGCGGGTTGCCTTCGACGCCGATGGCAAGCCGACGCGAGCCGCCGAAGCGTTCGCGAGCAAGCTGGGGGTCGAGCTCTCGGCGCTGGGGCGCAAGGATACGGCCAAGGGCGAGTACCTGATCGCGCGCAAGCAGGAGCAGGGCGCAAGCGCGAAGAGCCTGCTGCCGGAGGCGCTGACGAGGGTGTGTGGCGCGATCCCGTTCCGCAAGAGCATGCGCTGGTCCGACGGCGACGTCGCGTTTGGGCGACCCGTGCGCTGGTTGGTCGCGCTGTTCGGTGACGAGTGTTTGCCCATGGAATTTGCCGGGGTGAGCGCCGCTCGGACGACGCAGGGACATCGCTTCCTGGGCAAGCAGTTCGACGTGGCCGCGCCGGCCGGCTACGTGGGTGGGCTGCGGGAGCAACACGTGCTGGTGGATTCGGCGGAGCGCGCCCAGAACATGCTGCAGAAGCTCCGGGCGGCCGCTGAGGCGATCGGGGGTGAGCTGATCGAGGATCAGTTCCTGGTGGGGGAGAACCTGTCTCTGGTCGAAGAACCGCACATCGTCGCCGGCGGCTTCGACGCCGGCTTCCTGGCTCTGCCCGAGCGAGTCGTGCTCGACGTGGCGAAGGACCATCAGCGCTACTTCGGGGTACGCGGCGCTGACGGGAAGCTGTTGCCGCGCTACCTCGCGGTAGTGAACACCGCCGAGCATCCGGACAACGTTCGCCGGGGCAACGACCGTGTGATGCGCGCCCGCCTCGCCGACGCCAAGTTCTTCTACGACGAGGATCTCAAGCAGCCGCTCGAGCAGCGCAGGCAGCAGCTGGACGCGGTGGTCTTCCACAAGCGTCTGGGCAGCGTGGGTGACAAGGTGCGGCGCGTCGAGGCGCTGGTGCCGAAGCTGGCCCAGCAGGTCGGGCTCGCGGGGGTGAGCGAGGTCGCCGTGGCCGGCGCTGGTCTGGCGAAGTGCGATCTCGTGACCTTGATGGTCGGTGAGTTCCCCGAGCTTCAGGGGGAAATGGGTATGGCCTATGCGCTCGAGCAAGGAAAACCTCGAGAGGTCGCCGCCGTGATCGCCGAGCACTACCTGCCGCGAGGGGCGGATGACGCAACGGCACCCAGCGACGCCGGGGCACTGGTGGCGCTGGCGGATCGCCTGGACACCCTCGCCGGCTGTTTCGCCGTCGGGCTCATTCCGACGGGTGCCGCAGATCCACTTGCCTTGCGTCGCGCGACCATCGGCAGCCTGCGGACGCTGCTCGAGAAGCGCTGGTCGTTGAACCTCCTCGAGGCGTTCGCGGCTGCCCGCGCCGGCTACGCTGCGGTCGAGCTCGACCAGTCCCAGGCGGAAACGTCGAGCAAGCTAGCGGACTTCTTCCGCGACCGCCTGCGCGGCCTGCTCGCTGATCGTTTCCCCCAGGATGTCGTAGACGCGACCCTGGCCGCGGGAGCGACCGATCCTCATGACGCGGAGCTGCGCTGTGCGGCGCTGGCGACGATGGATGCGTCGCTTCGAGCGACGGCGGGCGAGGTGTTCAAGCGCGCCGCCAACATCGCCAAGGACGCGACCCCGGGGGAAATCGCTCCACCAGCGTCGCTCCAGAAGGACGTGCCGGTCGAGGAGCAGGCGCTCTTCGACGCGTTCAACGTCCTGAAGAATGGCCTCGAAGCGGCGGGCAGCGACTACCAGCGCGCCATCGCTGCCATCGCTGCCTTCGCGCCCACCCTGGCGGCCTTCTTCGAGGCCGTCTTCGTGATGACCGACGACCTTCCCCTGCGGGCAAACCGACTGCGCCTGATGCGGGAGATCGAGGCTCGCTGCTCTGCCATCGCCAACTTCAACTTGCTGGCCAAGAAGGCGAGCTAGGGTCCAACGCGCGCGAGCGCCGGCTGGCGCGTTGCGGCGTACGCTGGCGGATGCTGGGTGTTTAGCGCCTGGAAAAGCGCCCAGCGGACCTCCCTTCGGGCAAATCCCGGCGGCTTTTGGCCTGCCTTGCGCGGATCTCCGAGGCTGCCTCGATCGGCGTATCTGGCTACCCTTGGTCTCCGGGCGGGTATGGCCTCCTGGGGGGATCTCCCACCTCTCGCCGGCATTCGCACGATCGGCCGGACAGACTCTCGCTCGAAACAACAGAGTGATGTAGACTCCTAGTCGTGCCGCCGAAGCAGAATGGACCAGGGAATTTGCCTTCGTTCACCAAGAGTGCGCGAGGCATGCTTAGTAAGTCTGAAGATGCCGTCATCGAGAAGGCCAAGACCAGCTGTGACGAGGACGTGCTGGGGGACGATCTGGGAGGCGTGATCCCTGCCCAGCACTGTTCTCACGGCAGTCACGGCAGCCATGGCAGTCACGGCTCCCACGGGAGTCACGGCAGTCACGGCTCCCACGGTTCCCATGGCAGCCACGGCTCTCACGGCAGCCATGGCTCTCACGGCAGCCACGGCTCTCACGGCTCTCACGGTTCCTGGTAGAGCCCCAGCGTCAGCGCGCTCACGGCGGCTCGAGGGCTCACACCCAGGCCAGCCGCCGCCAGTTCGGCCCCGCGCCTCCTCCCGAGGTTGCGGGGCTTTCCTCGTCTAGAGCTTTGCCAGGCCTCGCCGCGCGGCGACGATCGTGCGATCGACGTCCGCCTCGTCGTGCGCTGCGGAGACGAACGCTGCCTCGAACTGGGACGGGGGCCAGAGCACGCCCTCCGCGACCATCACCTGATGCCATGCGGAAAATTGCTCCTTGTCGCACTGGCTCGCTTGCTCCCAGCTGGTCACCGGACCGTCGTGGAAGAACAGCGTCAACATCGCGCCGACGCGCTGGACCGTGGCGCTGATCTTCGTCTCGCTGAGCACCTGCTTGAGTCCAGCCTCGAGGCGCGCCGAGGTCGCCTCGAGCTTCGCGTACACTTCCGGGGTCAGGGCGGCCAACGTGGCGAGACCGGCGCTGACTGCGATGGGATTTCCGCTGAGTGTACCCGCCTGATAGACAGGGCCGCTCGGTGCGACGCACTCCATGATCTCCTTGCGTCCGCCATAGACCGCGAGCGGCATGCCGCCGCCGATCACCTTGCCGAGACAGGTCATGTCCGGCTTCAGCTTGTAGCGCTCCTGGGCGCCGCCCGGAGCGAGGCGGCAGCCGGTCATCACCTCGTCGAAGATCGAGACGGCACCGGCGTCGGTGCACAGCGACACCAGCCCTTCCAGGAAGCCGGGCTCTGGAGGGACGCATCCCATGTTTCCGGAGACGGGCTCCACGATCACCGCCGCGATCTCCTGCGCGCGTTCGTCGAACAGGCCCTCGAGCGCGCTCAGGTCGTTGTAGGGCATGCTCAGCGTGTTCTGGACCATCGCCTTGGGCACGCCTGCGGAGTCTGGGTTGCCGAACGTCGCTGCGCCGCTGCCCGCCTGCACCAGCAAGCAATCTGCGTGGCCATGGTAGGCACCGTTGAACTTCACGATCACGTCTCGCCCCGTGAAGCCTCGGGCCACTCGCAGCGCGCTCATCGTGGCTTCAGTGCCACTGCTCACACAGCGCATCATCTGGATGCTCGGATACAGCTCCATGACGCGCTCGGCGAAGCGGAGCTCGAGCTCCGTGGGCGCGCCGTAGGACAGACCGCGATCCGCCGCCGCCTTCACGGCATGGATGGTGGGCCCATGGGCGTGCCCCAGCAGCGCGGGGCCCCACGATCCGATGTAGTCGATGTACTCCCGCCCGTCGGCGCTGGTGATCCTCGAGCCCTTGGCGCTGGCGACGAAGATCGGGTGCCCGCCCACGGCACGAAATGCGCGCACGGGGCTGTTCACCCCGCCTGGCATGCGAAGGGCGGATTCCTTGAAGAGTTGTTCCGAGCTGCTCATTGTCGAAAGGTGTCATCCGCCCCATCGGCGGTGTCAACACCTTCAGTCGACGTGACGACGCGCGCGGTCGACGAGCTGCGCTCGCCACGCTTCGATGCGGCCGAGCACATGCGGGGGCCAGCGCAGACGAGAGATGCGACCCAGCAAGTGTGGTGTGTGGTCGCCACCCCGGGAGCGCTCACCGAACACCTCGCTGGCTGACTCGACCGACTCCTCGGCTGCGTCGAGGTCGCCCAGTTCGAGCTGCAGCCAAGCGCGAGTCAGCAAGAAATGCTGTCGTGGTTCGGCTTCTTCCACATGGATTTGTTCGGCCTCCAGGAGCAGGCGCTGGGCGAGCTCCCGGTCGTGACGCGCCAGCGCCACCTGGCAAGACAGGAGCTTCGACTCCAGGTGCCCCCAGGGGTCGCTCATCTTGGTGAACAGGGTCTCTGCTAAATCCGAGTGG
>JAGQIY010000011.1 GCA_020430865.1 Myxococcales bacterium | reverse complement strand
CTGGATGACTCCGACGCCGTCGCGACCGCGGTCGAGGAGATGATCCGCTACGCCTCGCCCTTCGTTCGCATGCGTCGAACCGCGACGCGGGACTACGAGTGGTACGGCAAGACCATCAAGCAGGGCGACGAGATCCTGATGCTGTATCCCGCCGCGAACCGCGATCCGCGCGTGTTCCCCGAGCCGCAGAAGTTCGACATCCGTCGCCAGAACGAGCAACCGCCGCTGAGCTTCGGCTACGGCAAGCACTTCTGCCTCGGCGCGTCCCTCGCCCGTCTGGAAGCGCGCAGCGCGATCAAGCAGCTGCTGAGCCGGGTGAAGGACCTGGAGCTGGCGGGGGAGCCGCGGCTGCATCCGTCGAGCTTCACCAACGGCCTCGAGTACCTCCCTGCCCGCTTCACCAAGCGGTGATTTCTCGCGGCGCGAATCGTCCCGATCGGGGGCGACGTGTGTGCAGGGTTGCAGCGGGCACCGTCTTCGGATTTCGAAACTGAAACGAGCCGCTCTCTCGTGGGGCACGTAACTCGTGCGCAGGGAGAGCTCGGGTGCGAGCTCGGGGTGAGACTTCGGGAGTCGCCGTGTCTCGCCCTGAGAATCGAGCACACGTCGGCGAGGAGTTCCGGCGTTTTCGTGGCTTTCAGTCATTTCGCCCTAAGCTCCGGCCCGCGTCCGCCGTATGCTTTTGGGATCCGTCCGTGTATCGCGGCGCGTCCCTTGCACGGGATCGCCCTCATGCCGGTCCTCGCGCGTATGGCCCGATTGACGAACTCACTGGTGAAGCTGGAGGTGGACAGCCCCTCGCGTCCCAGCGTGCCCGCGCCTCCAGGGGATCCGGCGTACCGCGCCCTGTTCGACACGGCCACGGACGCCATCCTGGTCGCCGACTGGGACACGGGGCGATTCCGCGAGGTCAACAGCGCTGCCACGAAGCTCTTCGGCTACACCGCCGACGAGTGGTCACGGCTCACGGGTCGCATGCTGGCCCCGGACGAGGGCAAGCTGGAGAGCCAGGGCCTCACCCAGGAGCTGGAGAGCCGGGGCGCCGCCCGACGCACCCGCTGGCGCTTTCGTCGCCGCGATGGAGGTTGCTTCTGGGGTGACGTGAGCGTCAGCGTGTTCGAGGCCGGCGGCCGTCGCTACATGGTCAACATCATCCGCGACGTCTCCGACACGGTGGCTCGCGAAGCGGAGCTGGAGCGCAGCTACCGCTCGCTGAAGGAGACCCAGGCAAAGCTGGCGCACGCCGATCGTCTGGCGCTGATCGGGCAGATCGCGGCCGGCGTCGCTCACGAGATCAACAACCCAGCAGCCTACATCAGCGCGAACCTCGACGCGCTGGAGCACGACCTGGGGCAGCTCACCCTCGAGTCCCGCAAGCGCGCTCAGTTGATCGAAATCGTGCGCGAGAGCCAGTCTGGGGTGTCCCGTATCACCTCGATCACCCGCGAGCTGCGGGCGTTCTCGCGCATGTCCCAGGACGCGATCGACGAGATCGACCTGAACGACGTGGTGCAAGCAGCATGCAAGATGACCGGCAACGAGATCCGCCACCGCGCTCGGCTGGAGCTGCGCCTCAATCCCCTGCCGCTGATCACCGGTCACGCCGATCGCTTGACCCAGGTGGTCACGAACCTGCTGTTGAACGCCGCCCAGTCGATTCGCGAGGGCGAGGCCAGCCTCAATCGCATCCTTGTGGAAACTGAAGTCGTAGACGACAAGCTCCAGGTTCGTGTCAGCGACAGCGGCCGAGGCATCGCGCCCAATCACCTCCCTCACCTGTTCGAGCCCTTCTTCACCACCAAGGGCTCCGGAGAAGGCACCGGCCTCGGGCTGGCGCTCTGCGCGGACATCGTCCATCGACACGGCGGAGAGATCTCCGTCGACAGCGCCAAGGGCAAGGGCAGCCGCTTCACACTCATTTTCCCCATGGATACAGGACTGCGCCGTCCGAACGCGCAGCACTCGAGGCCCCCTCAGGGTGGAAGCGCGCAGAGGCTGCGCCTGCTGATCATCGACGACGAGCCGCTGCTGCTCCGTGCCTACGAGCGCATGCTGGGGCGAGAGCACGACGTGGAGGTGGCGCTAGGCGGCGAGGAGGGCCTGCGCGTGCTGAGGGCGCGGCAAGATTTCGATCTGATCCTGTGCGATCTGATGATGCCCGACTGCGACGGTCCCGCCGTCTATCAAGCGCTGAAGCAGGAGGCACCGGAGCTGCTCGAGCGTCTCCACTTCTGTAGCGGCGGTGCGTTCACGCAGCGTGTGACCGACTTCCTGACGCGCGTCGGCAGGCCCGTCCTGGAGAAGCCTTTGAACGCTGCCCGGTTGAGCCGCCTGCTGGCTGAGCGGGGGATTTCGCACCAGTGAATCCGTGAAGCCCTGGGCCAGCCTCGCAGGGCTGTCGCCCAAGGCTGGCTCGACGACCTCGGCCGCGAGCGCCTCCAAGCGGAGTACGCCGAGCTGCCTCAGCGACGCCGCTCCCTCAAGTTGGCTGCTCGATGGCCGTTCGAGCGTGACAACCTGAACTCGATAGTCTCGCGAACGTGACGAGCTGGAGTCAACGGGACACTCACAAGTTTCGGCTCTGTCACTTTTTCACCCCATTGTCACACAAGGAGGCGCGGGAGCCTCTAGCTTCCGCCGCCGATGACCCGCCTCATGCCTCTCTCCAGTTCCCTCGCGCCGTCTCCCGATCCCGCAGTCTCGGCCAAGCAGCGTTTCCGCACGAACGCCGCCAAGCGCCTGCTGCCGATCACCGCATCGCTCAGCGGTATCGCCTGCTTTTGCAGCCTGATCGCCTTCGCAGGCTCAGCCCAGGCCCAGCAACCCGAGGCGGAGAAGGCGGCGGTCGAACCGAGGCCCGTCGATGGGGTCGAGTTCAAGCCGGGCAAGGGCCTCACCGCCGCGAGCTCCGATGGTGATTTCTCTATCAACATCGGACTCCGCAATCAGTTCCGCATGACCATCGAGAAGGAGCACCCCGAGGAGGGCGACGCTCCCGATGCCACGCTGGGCTTTCAGATCCGACGTTCGCGACTGGCACTGAAGGGCAACGCCTTCGACAAGCAGACCAAGTACGAGCTGCAGCTGGACCTCGCCCCTCGCGGGATCAGCAAGGGCTCTCCGCTGCTCGACGCCTACGTGAAGTTCGAGCAGCTGCGGGACCTCAGCCTGCGCGTGGGGCAGTACAAGGCACCCTACATGCGCGAGCAGATCATGAGCGATGGCAAGCTCGAGCTGGTCGATCGCAGCCTGCTCAACAGTCGCTTCACCGTGGACCGAGACATCGGCCTGGATTTCTACTCCAAGGAGCTCTTCGGCTTGGAGCAGCTGCACTACAACCTCGGGGTGTACACCGGCGAGGGGCGCAATGGCTCCAGTCAGTCGAGCTTCGGGCTGCTGTATCTCGCCCGGGTTGAGGTGCTTCCGCTGGGCGATTTCGACGATCTGAGCGAGGCCGACTTCGAGCGCAGCGCGCCGAAGCTGAGCATTGGCGCGGCGTATGGCTACCACAGTCGCGCCCAGAACGACCTCGGAGTCCGCGGGGACGCTTGGGACGACGGCGGCACCGGCAACTACAAGCTCGCGACCGCAGACGTGATGTTCAAGGTGGCCGGCATGACGATGCTGGGTGCCTTCGCGTGGCGCGACGGAACCCGCAGCAAGGGCACGGAGCTGGATCCCGCCACGGGAATGCCGTTCGTCGACCCAGAGCCCGCGAGCAACGGCTGGGGCTTCATGGCGCAGCTCGGCTACTTGATCCCGACCACGAGCTTCGACCTCGCGGCTCGCTACTCACAGATCCACCAGAAGAACGACGCGAGCGCCCTGGCGGACGAGCGGGAGGTCGCGTTCGGCGCTGGGTACTTCTTCGCGCAGCACTTGCTGAAGCTCCAGGCCGACGCCGTGCGCATCTGGGAAAAATCCGCGGGCTTCGATCACGGCACCGACGAGGTTCGGGTGCAGCTGCAGATGTCCCTCTGAGACCGCAAGCATTTCGCGATTGTCAGCGCCTGGGGGTGGAGCCACTCCTGGGCGCTCGGCTTTGGTGTCGACGCGACACCTCGCTGTCACATTCGCGTCAAGCGAAGCCGCCGAATGACACTCGCGTGTCACACAATCGTTGCCCGACTGTCCCATCGAGTGAGGCTTCCCGTTGCTAAGTCTCCCGGCGAGATGAAAGCCAAAGCTCCCAGGTTCTCCCGGCGTTCCCTAGCGCCAATCGTCATCGCTCTCGTTTCCCTGTTGCTCGCGGGCTGCAAGGGGTCGGGCGAGAGCGGGGGTGGTGAGAAGGCGAACGCGACCACGGGCGACGTCAGCCTGAACGGCGCCGGCGCGACCTTCCCCTACCCGCTCTATTCCAAGTGGATGAGCGAGTACAACAAGCAGAACCCCAACGTGAAGATCAACTACCAGAGCATCGGCTCCGGTGGCGGCATTCGCCAGATCCTTGCGGGAACGGTCGACTTCGGGGCCAGCGACGCGCCGATGAGCGAAGACGAGATGAAGAAGGCGCCTCACGCGCTCCACCACATCCCGGCGACGCTGGGTGGAGTGGCCATCGCCTACAACCTCGAGGGAGTGAAGGACCTCAAGCTGTCCTCCGATGCCCTCGCAGGGATCTATCTCGGCACGATCACCAAGTGGAACGACGCCAAGATCACCGAGACCAATGACGGTGTGACCTTGCCGGATCAGGACATCACGGTCGTGTACCGCAGCGATGGCAGCGGGACGACCGCCGTGTTCAGCGACTACCTGGCCAAGGTCTCCAGCGACTGGAAAGACAAGGTCGGCGTGGGCAAGAGCCTGAAGTGGCCCAAGGGCCTGGGCGCCAAGGGTAACGAAGGCGTGACCGGCCAGGTGAAGACCACGAAGGGAGCCATTGGCTACGTCGAGCTGGCCTACGCCATCACCAGCAAGCTCGAGGTCGCTGCGCTGAAGAACAAGAGCGGCGAGTTCCTCAAGCCCTCGATCGACGCGATCACGGCCGCGGCCGCCGGCGAGGCGCTTCCCGACAGCTTGACCACGTCGATCACCGACAGCCCAGGCAAGGGCGCCTACCCCATCTCTTCCTACAGCTACCTGCTGGTCTACGAAGACACCAAGGACGCCACCAAGGGCGAGGCGCTGGCCAAGTTCATCTGGTGGGCGATTCACGACGGCCAGAAGATGGCGGGCGACCTGCACTACGCGCCGCTCCCCGATGCGGTGGTGAAGCAGGTCGAAGCTCTCCTGAAGAAGCTCAAGGCGGGCGACAAGACGCTGCTGCCCTGAGTTGCTTGCCGTGAGATAAACCGCAAGGAAACTACCGAGCCCGAGGTCTGAGTCCGTGTCCGAGGCAAGAGCGACAGCCATCGTCCGCAAGCCCCCGCGCTGGCTCCCCTGGCTTGGTAAGAAGAGCAATCCTGGAGATGCCGTGTTCCGCGGCGCCTCCAGGTTCTTCGCGTTGCTCGTCATCGTCCTGCTGCTGGCGATGGCCTACGAGATGGGTCAGGCATCGACCGACTCGTTCAAGGCGTTCGGCTGGCGCTTCATCATCAGCCGCGATTGGGATCCGGTAAACGAGCAGTTCGGTGCTCTGCCGTTCATCTACGGAACGGTCGTCTCGTCGCTGCTCGCGCTGGTGATCGCGGTCCCGGTGGCGCTGGGCATCGCCATCTACCTCTCGGAGCTTGCGCCGCTCTGGCTGCGCAAGCCGGTGGGATTCCTGGTGGAGCTACTCGCGGCCGTACCCTCCGTGGTCTACGGCCTGTGGGGGATCTTCGTGCTCGCGCCGCTGATGGCTCAGACGGTGGAACCTGCGCTGCGCAAGTCCCTCGGCTTCCTCCCGCTCTTCTCGGGTCCGAACCAAGGCTTCGGCATGCTGAGCGGTGGCCTGATCCTGGCCATCATGATCCTGCCCACCATCTCCAGCGTGAGCCGGGAGGTCTTGCAGGCGGTTCCGAACACCCTGCGCGAGGGCGCGACGGCGCTCGGAGCGACCCGCTGGGAGGTGGTGCGCGTCGGTGTGCTGCCCTACGCGCGGTCGGGCCTGGTCGGCGCCATCATCCTCGGCCTCGGTCGGGCCCTGGGCGAGACCATGGCCATCACGATGCTGATCGGTAACCGCCCGGAAATCAGCAGCTCGCTGTTCGCGCCCTCCTACACCATGGCCAGCGTGATCGCGAACGAGTTCACCGAAGCGACCGCCGACGTCCACCTCGCGGCGCTGGCAGAGATAGCGTTCTTGCTCTTCGGGGTCACGCTCCTGCTCAACGTCATCGCGCGCCTGCTGGTCTGGCAGGTCGCGAAGAACGAAGCCAAGGGGGCGCGATGAGCGGCTCTGGACTCACCGTCAACGACGCGACCTACAAGGTTCGCAAGGTCAAGGATCTAGTGATCCGTGGCACGTGCGTGTTCTTCACGTTGCTGGCCCTGGTGCCGCTCTTCAGCGTGCTCTATTACCTCACGGTAAGGGGTATCGGAGGCGTCAACCTGGCCTTCTTCACCGAGCTACCGAAGCCCGTGGGCGAAGAGGGCGGCGGCATGGCCAACGCCATCGTCGGCACGCTGGAGCTGGTGGGGCTCTCCTGCCTGTTCGGCATCCCGCCGGGCGCGATGGCCGGTATGTACCTGGCGGAGTTCCGCGAGAGCAAGCTGTCCAAGGTCGTGCGCTTCAGCGCAGACGTCCTGAGCGGCGTGCCCTCGATCACGGTGGGTGTGTTCATCTATGGCATCTTCGTGCTCACCATGAAGCGCTTCAGCATGGTGGCTGGCGCCGTGGCGCTGGCGGTGCTGATGCTGCCCACGGTGACTCGCACGACGGAGGAGCTCATGCGTCTGGTGCCCGTCCAGCTGCGCGAAGCCGGGCTGGGCCTGGGGCTGCCTCGCTGGCGCGTGACCCTCAAGATCATTTTCCGCACGGCTCTACCCGGAATCGTGACGGGCATCATGCTGGCGATCGCACGGGTGGGGGGAGAGACCGCTCCCCTGCTCTTCACCGCGCTCTCCAACCGCTTCTGGAACGACGGCATCGACCAGCCGGTGGCCTCGCTCCCTGTCCAGATCTACACCTACGCCGTGTCCCCGTTCGAGGACTGGCATCGTCAGGCCTGGGCCGCCGCTCTCGTGCTGGTGGTCTTCATCCTGATCCTCAACGTGACGGCGCGCCTGATGGTGCGTCACCGGGTGAATACGCGATGAGCCTAGAACCAGCTTCAGTCTCCGAACCGCGAGCGGCCGCCGCGATCAGCACCGCTCGGGACGAGCGAGCTTCCGCTCCTCCCGAAGCCTCGGACGCCAAGCAAGCCGAGGTGAAGCTCTCGGCCGAAGGCTTGCGCGCCCTGTTCGGCAAGTCCGAGGTCTTGAAGGGCATCACCTTGCCCATTCGCGGTCGCAGCGTGACCGCGGTGATCGGGCCCTCGGGTTGCGGCAAGTCGACGTTCGTGCGCTGCCTGAACCGCATGCACGAGGTCGTGCCTGGCGCGACGGTGCAAGGGCGCGTTCTGCTCGAGGGGCAGGACATCTACGCTTCCAACGTCGATCCCGTGCTGGTGCGCCGCCGCGTGGGCATGGTGTTTCAGAAACCCAACCCCTTCCCCACCATGAGCATCCGCGACAACGTGCTCGCGGGCCTCAAGCTGAACGGCGCCCGGCTCAAGAATGCGGGCGAAGAGGTGGAGAAGCGTCTGCGCCAGGTCGCGCTCTGGGACGAGGTGAAGGACGGCCTCGATCGCTCCGGGACGAGCCTCTCCGGTGGTCAGCAGCAGCGCCTGTGCATCGCCCGCAGCCTCGCGCTCGAGCCCGAGATCTTGCTGATGGACGAGCCGTGCTCGGCCCTCGACCCCATCGCCACGGCACGCGTCGAGGAGCTGATCCACGAGCTGCGCTCGCAGTACACGATCGTCATCGTGACTCACAACATGCAGCAAGCAGCACGCGTGGCGGACACCACCGCGTTCTTCTACATGGGCGAGCTGATCGAGCACGACGAGACCGACGTGATCTTCACGCGGCCGAAGCAACAAAAGACCGAAGACTACATTACCGGGCGTTTCGGCTGAACCGACTGCGGGCAGCGCGCGATTGTAGTGCCGCACGGCAACTTAATTCCGCACGGCATTCGCCCAGACAACACCTCGAGGGTGGGGAGAGGCCTCCAGGCCAAGGTGACGCGATGAATCGGCACACCGATCGGGAATACGAGCGCGAGCTCCGCGAGCTTCGTGACAGCATCCTGCTGATGGGTTCCAAGGTCGAGGCGATGGTCGACACCGCCATGCAAGCCTTCGACTCCCGAGACGCCAACCTGGCCCGGCGCACGATGATGATCGACCAGGAGGTCGATCGCCTCGAGCTCGACATCGACCACCGCTGCCTGCGACTACTGGCGCGGCGCCAACCCGTCGCGAGCGACCTGCGCTTCATCACCACGAGCCTCAAGCTGGTCACCGACCTCGAGCGCTCCGGTGATCTCGCGGCCAACATCTGCGAGCGTACGCTCGAGCTCATCGAGTACCCGCCAGTGCAGATCGACCCCCGACTGCCGCGCATGGCAGCGCTGGCGCGAGAGATGCTCGAAGACGCGCTCAACAGCTTCGTCAGCAAGGACCCCGCACGCGCGCGCAGCGTGGTGGAGCGCGACTCGGTCGTGGACGCCTGCTACGCGGAGACCTTCCCGGCGCTCGGGGCGCGGATGGCGAGCGAACCGGAGACCTCCCAGCGCCTGCTGTCCGTCGGCCGCTACCTCGAACGCATCGCGGACCACGCGACCAACATCGCCGAGATGGTCGTGTTCATGGTCGAGGGGAAAGACGTCCGGCACACCTTCCAGGTGGGCCCGATCGGCAACGCCTGAAGCCCGGAGCACCTCACCCCCAAACCCGCCTGAAATCCCTGTCGCAGGCCTGCGAAAGGCTAGTGAGGCGTGGGGACACGCTTCTTGATGCGGAAAAACGCCGTATTCGGGGGCCTTGGAGCGGACAGCTCAGGACGGCCTCGGCCCTCCCGCTATACTGAGGAGCTGCCCGACCGCGGGCAGGGAGTACTGTGGAGGGCCACCCATGAGCACAGGGACCAGCGACGAGAGCGCCCGTTCGGCCGAGCTCGAGCGCGCGACCCTCGACAAAGCCGAGCGCATGGAGTTGCTCCATCGCGTGGGCATCGCGCTGACGGCAGAGAAGAACCGCGACCGCCTGGTGGAGATGATCCTGCTCGAGGCGAAGCAGCTGTGCAACGCGGACGGCGGCACTCTTTATATGCGCACGGAAACGGACACCCTGCGCTTCGCGATCATGCGCACCGACTCGCTCGCGATCGCGCTCGGGGGCACCACCGGGCGCAAGATCGAGCTGCCCGAGATGCCGCTGTACGACGCCGAGACGGGCGCTCCGAACCTGGCCAACGTGGCGACCGCGGCGGCGATTCTCAAGAAGTCGATCAACATCCCCGATGCCTACGACGCCGAGGGCTTCGACTTCAGCGGGACGAAGAGCTTCGACGCCCGCAACAGTTACCGCTCCAAGTCCTTCCTCACCATCCCGCTGTTCAACACCGAAGGTCGCGTCATCGCGGTGCTGCAGCTGCTCAACGCGCGCGACGCGCACGGCGACGTGATCCCGTTCAGCCTGGAGGTGGAGCGCGTGGTCGAGGCGCTGGCGTCCCAGGCCGGCATCGCTCTCGACAACCAGATGCTACTCGAGGGGCAGCGCAAGCTGCTCGAGGCGTTCATCAAGCTGATCGCCGCCGCCATCGACGCCAAGAGCCCATACACGGGTGGCCACTGCGAGCGCGTGCCTGTGCTCACCGAGATGATCGCGGAGAGCCTCTGCAAGAGTCGGGGAGGGCCCTTCGCCGACTTCATGCTCAACGACGACGAGTGGTACGAGCTCAGGATCGCGGCCTGGCTCCACGACTGCGGGAAGGTCACGACTCCGGTCCACGTCATGGACAAGGCGACCAAGCTCGAGACGATCGTCGATCGCATCTCGACCGTTCGCGCGCGCTTCGAGTCACTGAGGCGCGGCGCGGAGATCGCCATGCTCAAGGCGAAGCTCGATGGTAAGGAGTCGAGCGACGTCATCGAGCAGCGTTACCAGGCGGAGTTGAAGCGCCTGGACGAAGACCTGGCCTTCCTGGAGCATGCCAACGTCGGGGGAGAGTTCCTGCCGCCTGAACACCAGGCTCGGATCCGCGAGATCGGTCTGAGGCGCTACTCCGAGAACGGCGAAGATCGGCAGCTGCTCAGCGAAGACGAGATCGAGAACCTGTCGATCTCTCGAGGCACGCTGACCGAAGGCGAGCGTCTGGTGATCAACGGGCACATGGTGCAGACCGTGCGCATGCTGGAGGCCCTGCCCTTCCCTCGCAACCTGGCGCGGGTGCCGGAGTACGCGGCAGGTCACCACGAGAAGATGGACGGCGGAGGATATCCGCGAGGAATTTTTGCAGGAGACATGAGCATCCCTGCGCGCATCATGGCCATCGCCGACGTCTTCGAGGCGCTGACCGCCGACGATCGCCCGTACAAGAAGGCGAAGCGGCTGTCAGAGGCCATGAACATCATGGGCGCGATGAAGCGCTTCAACCACCTCGACCCCGAGCTCTTCGACCACTTCGTGCAGACGCGCGTCTACCTCGACTACGCGCGGAAGTTCCTCTCCGAGAGCCTGATCGACGAGGTCGACGAAGCGAAGCTCCTGGCGATCAAGCCCGAGCCGTTCGAGCTGCCCGACGACGAGCTGCGCAAGCTACGCTGGCGCGACTTCTTGCCGGCATATCGCGCTCAGAACCGCTAGCACTTCGCTGCGCTTTCACGGGCAGATCAGCGTACCCAGGATCGGGGGGGGAGGGTCAGCTGCGTCCGTAGACCGGGAGCGCGGCGCCGCTCACGTCCCGCGAAGCGTCGGACAGCAAGAAGCAGATGGCCTCTGCCAGCGACTTCGGGCTGACCCAGCGCGCGGCGTCGGCGCCGGGCATGGCGCCCCGATTGGCCGGGGTGTCGATGGTGCTCGGCAGCACCGCATTGACTCGTACGCCCTGCTCGCGCAGCTCGGCGGCGACGGCCTTGGCCAGCGCGACCAGCCCGGCCTTGCTCGCGGTGTAGGCCGCGCTCTTCGCGCCCAGCTCCGGACTCACGGCGTTCTTCGAGCCGATCACCACCAGGCTGCCGCTTCCGCGCTGAACCATCGGCTGGAGCAGCGCCTGCATGGAGACGCCGGCGCTGGTGAGGTTCAGCTGCAGCTGCTGAGTGAGCTCGTCGCTTGGCGCCTCGTGAAACGCCTTGCCCCCGGCCCAGCCTCCAGCCACCAGCACGGCGCCCGACAGATCCTGCAGGAGCCCCGCCTCGGCGAGCTTCGCCCAAGCCGCCGCGTCAGCGACATCGAGCTCGGCGTGGCGGCAGCCGAGGTCCTTGGCCAGCGCCTCGAGGCGGCCGTGGGACGCCGCGCGATCCAGCGCGAGCAGCTCGGCCCCCGCATCGACCAGCGTGCGGCAGAGGGTAGAACCCAACGCACCAGCAGCACCCGTGACGGCGATGCGGCGAGCTTCGAGTGAGAGCGATGTGGTCACCCGCGTAGCGTGAATCGATCCAGGCTGCCTTGGCAACTGCTTCGAGCGGAAAGCAGCAGGAGGCTTCAGTGCACATTAGCCAGCTGCCAGTCGCTCCCGTAGAACGTGGGCGGCTTGCCCTTGAACTTCTGCCGCTGGTAGACGGAGCTGTCCTCTTGCCAGGTCTGCATTCCATACAGCGGTGAGGGAAGTTGCTCGATTCCCTGGGGAACTCCCGAAGGAACCTCGAACCAGGTCACGTAGTCGAGCAGGTTGCTCGCGCTGCAGGGAGCACTGTGGCAGAGCAGAGCAGCCCCTGCGGCTCCCGCCTGGAAGGCGAACGCGCCGCTCACCCGGATCGAACCGGACTGGGCCGTGGAACCCTGTTCGAAGATCTTCACGCCCTCCCGAGGGGGAAGATTATAGGCGGGCAACACGAACTCGGAGTGGCCGCCAGAGAGCGAGGTCGTCACGCTCAGGACCAGCCCATCGAGGTTGGCTGAGCACACGGAGCTGATGTTCTGCACCCAAACGTAGTCCTCCTTGCCGAGGAACACCTGGATGAAGCGCAGCTCGGAGATCCCCACCTCCGGCGTGCAGTCCTTGCATTCTCCATAGACGCAGGCGCGCCCTTGAGCGGCGCAGGGTGTACTGTTCGTCAGATCCCAGCTCGATCCATCCTCGTTGCACATCGCGGCGACGCCACCGCTACAGCTGAGCTGGTTCGGGACGCACCACTGAGCGTCACAACCTCCATTCCCTGCATGGCAGTACTCGCCTTCGCTGCAGGTCTGTACGAGCCACGTGCCGGCTCCGGCTTCGTCACAGCGCAGGACGTCCTTGCCGTCGCAGTAGGCCTTGTTGGGCTTGCACGCGGTCTGGGAACACGCGCCGTTCTCGCAGTAGTGCCCGGCGGCTTTGCAGTCCTCCAGCAGCGTCGAGCTGGATCCGTCGGCGGCGCACTTGCGCGCCTCATCCTCCAGACAGAACGTGCTGTCGGGCGCACAGCTCCAAGCGGCACAGCTCGCCACGGAGCCCGCCTGCTGGCAGGTCTTTCCACTGGCGCAGACCTCGATCGGCTCCCAGGCGCTGCCATCCACCGAGCAGCCCTCGATCGTGCTGCCCTCGCAGCGCATCGCACCCTGAGCGCAAATCGGATCGATGCAACCGCCAGTCGCACAGAACTTGCCGCCGCTGCACTGCGAGCTATCCAGGCAGTCCACGCAAATCCCCAGCTGCTTGTCGCAGAGCTGGCCCATGGGCGTGCAGGCGTTGTCCGACTCGCAGCCAACCAGAGGGCGACACTGATTGCCGAGGCAGGTATCCGTGCCCTGACAGTCCGCAGCGGAGATGCACTGCACGCAACGCCGGTTGGTCGGCTCGCACAGCTCGCCCACGTCACAGTCGAGGCTGGTGGTGCAGCCGCCGTCGCTCGAGCCACCCGTGCCGCCCGTGCCGCCCACACCCCCGCCGAGCCCTGCGCCGTTGCTACTGCCGCATGCAACGGCGCAGACAGCAGTCAGCGCGGCGAAGATCCCAAGTCGCATCACTCATCTCCTGGTGCCCAGGTGCCCGCTCGTGAACCGAGGGGCCGTGGGTGCGACAAGCCTAGCCTGCTCGCGGCCGGAGATCACGAGCCTTTACGCTGCCGTGCGGTCGTGGGTCCTGAACGGACCTACATGCATTCCCACGTGACGAAGTTGCAATAGCAGCTCACCGAGCCGTAAGTGCAGGTCGAGCCGAAGGCGGTGCACGAGCTACCATTCACCGGCTGGGAGCCTGGGCACGTGCTTCCGCTGCCGTTCATCGGCAGGCTCGCGGAGCCCACGGTCCAATCGGAGGCGACGAAGTTGGGCGCCGAGCCGCTGGACGCGACTCGCAGGTAGGCGGAGTTGTCCTCGAGAGAAACGCTGTTGATGCCAGTCAGCGCAGCGGGGGTGAAGTTGATTCCAGTCGGAACCGCCGTGGGCCGCGAGGTGAAGATGACCGCGTCGATCACGTTGGCCGCGCTACAGGTGGCGCCTGAGCAGAGCAGCGCGGCGCCATCGGAGGAGTAGACCCAGCCGATGGCAGCGCTGACGTAGAGGTCGCCAGCTTCGCCCACGCCTCCGGACTCCAGCACGCGGATCGAGGCCCCGGGCGCCAGCGAGTGGCTCGGCAGCGCGAAGTTGGTGGTGAGGGTGGTGTTGCTCGTCGGCGCCGCGAACGTCACACCCTGGAGCTGAGCGTTGCAGGTGGAGCTGGTGTTCTTGATCACGACGTAGTCGCCGGTCCCGAGGTACACCTCGGTGAGCCGCAGCGCCCGCACCGCGGTGCCCGGCGAGCAGGTCTGACAGGCGCCCCCGACGCAGCTCTTGCCCGACGCGGCACAGTTGGTCCCACCCGTCGAGTAGCCGCTCCCGTCGGCGTTGCACGTGGTGGCGACTTCACCGTCGCACGCCGGCTGATTCGGCGAGCAAACCTGGGTCTTGCAGGTGGCGGTGAGGTTGTCGCAGTACTCGCTCGACGTGCAGTCGTCGACCAGGCTCGAGCTGCTTCCGCTGCTGTCGCACAGCCTGACGTCGCCCCCCTCGCAGAAGAACTCGTCGGGAGAACAGGCCTGAGCGGAGCAGCTGCCAGCGACGCAGTTCAGGCTCTGGGTCTCACAGTCCTCGACGAGGCTCGACGACAGACCGTCGCTCGAGCACTTGCGGTGCTCCTTGCCGTCGCAGAAATCGCTGTCAGGTGTGCACTCCAGCGCCGCGCAGCTCGCCTGGGCTCCCGCCTGGACACAGGTGCTGTTGGCGGTGCAGGTGACCGGCGCGCCCCAGCCCACGCCGTCCGGCAGGCAGCTCTCGACGGCGTTGCCCTTGCAGCGACTGCTGCCTTCGGCACAGGCATCCAGCGCGCACCCACCCCCGGAGCAGTGATATGCGGTCGGGCAGTCCGTGTTCCTCAGACAGTCGACGCACACGCCGAGCGTCTTGTCACACAGCTGTCCGAGCGGCGTGCACTGGTTGTCCGACTGGCAACCGACCAGCGTCTTGCACTCACTGGCGACGCAGGTCTCGCCGTCGTCGCAGTCGGCGCTCTCGACGCACTGCACGCAGCGCTGGAGCAGCGGATCGCAGACCTGACCGCTGTCGCAGTCGAGGCTGTTGGTGCAAGACGTGAACGCCACGCATTGGTGGTCGACGCAGTCCGCCGAGCCCTCGCAGTCGCTGGGCTCCACGCACTCCTCACACACGGACGTCGCCGGGTCACAGATTGGCCCCGTCGGCGCGTCGACGCAGTCGAGGCTGTTCACGCAACCGGTGTTGGCCACGCACTGCTTGTTGGTGCAGCGCGCGTCGCCCTCGCAGTCGGTCCCGAAGAGGCATTCCACGCACTCGCCCGCGATCTCGTCGCACACCCCCGCAGCACAGTCATCGTTCGACTCGCAGGGGCCGCCGATCGAGCCAGCGCTGCCACCGTTTCCGCCCGAGGCGCTGCTGCCACCGCTGCCGGCATCGCCTCCAGTGCCGCCCGCGCCTCCCGCACCGAGGCCGCTACCATCACCCCCACCGCAGGCCGCCGCGCTCAGCGCAGCCACCAGAACCCCCACCCAGCGAATATCACGCAACATAACGCACCCTCGAAGCCTCCGTAGGCGCCTAGTCTACGCCAAACGACCGACTGACCTCCCTGATCCGTGCTGAATTGTTGAAGCCTAAAGCGTCGGGGTTCTCGTCAGGCGCTCCACCGCTGGGGGTGAGAGGGGCCCAACGGCCTGTAACGTCGCGAAATGTCTGGGTTCAGCGCGCCTTTCGGGCAGCGGCCAGGGCGGCCACCTCATCCGGGATCAGCCCGCTGAAGGGCGCCTTGACGGGCACCGCACTGGCGGCGATCAGCTGCTTCACCCGCTTCGGATCGAGCTTCGAGTTCACGCTCAAGATCTTCGCTGCGAGGTTGGCGACGTTGGGCGAGGCCATCGAGGTGCCGCTCAGGGGCACGGTCTCCCCGGACGGGATGACGCTCGGTACCTCCACACCGAAGTCGAACACCTGCACGCCCTCACCCGAGTTCGTGAAGCTCGCCCAGTTGCCCCAGCGGTCGACCGCGCCGACCACCAGCAGGTTGTCTCGCTGGATGCCTGCGGGCACGACGCCATACTCGACCACGTCCTGATTCGAGTTCCCTGCGGCAACAACGAAGAGCGTCTTCGGGCAGGCATCGAAGACGCTTGCCCAGAAGTCGCGACGCTTGGCGAGAACCGCCTTGGCCCGCGCGCGCACGGCGGCGGCGTCCTGGTACCTGTCCTTCTCGTAGCGCAGCTCCGACTCGAGGTAGTCCTGGCTGAACCCTAGGGAGGCGTTGACCACGCGCACGTTGTGGCGATTGATGAACCTCGCCACTGCTTGCATGTTCTTCCGCTCGCCCTCCAGCTCTTCATCCGTCGGACCGCGGTGATGATAGGGCCGGGCCTCCCCCGCCCAGGCCGAGCGAAACACGGCGAGCTGTGCCTTGGGAACGCCACGCAGCATGATCCCAGCTACGTGAGTGCCGTGAGCCCACTCGCCCACGGCGTCCAGGGACTGTTCCAGTCGGTCCAGTTCGTCGGCGTTGGAGACACCGCGCATCAGCGCCAGCACCTTCTGTGCGGCCTCGCTGTTGGCGATACCAGCGCGCAGGTCCATGATTCCACGAAGAAACGGCTTGTACTCCTCGAGCACCTTCGGATCAGGCTCGAAGAGCAGCTTGGTGTTCTCCGCTTCGTCGACCAGGCCACCGATGTCGTCTACCTGACCATCGCCGTCGTCGTCCTTGCCGTTTGGGCGCTCGGCGCGGTTCCTGAACAGCTGCTTCTCGAAGAGCTCCGTGTTCGTACCCAGATCCCACACGCCGACCACCACCGGCTTGGTGTCTCGGGCCTTCGCGAGATCGACCGTCTTGAAGTCGAAATCCGGCTCGGGCGGCTGCGCCTTCTGCTGGCTGCGCACCGCTTCCACGGCCTCGAGAAAAGCGGCGCGGCCGCGCACGACCTCGGGCAGCACCTGACCGAAGACCAGCGCGGTACTGGCAGAGTCGAGGCTCAGCAGCCCTTGCTTCAGCTGTTCGACGCGAGCGTCGAGCTGCTTCTGATCTTGAAACACCTGGAAGACCACGGTGGCGCTGCCCAGGCGTGAGCGCGGGAGCTCCTCGAGCACCGGCTTGATCGCCTCGACCTGGACCTGGCGATCGTCGCCGGCCCGCCGCTTGGCGATCACGCACAGCAACGTCGTCCCGGTGAACGCCGAGTTGCGGTTCCTGGCGCGCGCGCGGACCCAGCGCACGAGCCCCTCGGCGGCATCGAGCTCGCCTCGAGCCAGCTTGACGACGGCCAGGTTGAGCACCTGCTCCGAGGCCCGACCGCTGAGCTCGGGTCCGCTCTCCGGCTTGGCCGCGTGCTCCCCGAAGCGGTCGACGCGGAGCTCTGGCGCCACCTCCGCCAGCCGCGCCGTTGCGCCTTGCTCCACGTAGGCAGCGAGCGCCTGCGGGTCCAGGTTCTCCCAGGTAGGCTCGACCGGTGCTGGCTGGGTGACCTGCGTAGGGATGGGGGGCGGTGGTGGTGGCACCTGAGGGTTCGCGGGCTCACCGCACGCGCAGAGCAAACCAGAGACCACCACCCAAGCTCCAAACAGCGCCAACCGTCCCATCCCGTGGGGTTAGTTCCCTTCCGCGGGGAGCGCAACCCGCACGCCAAGTGGTGATTTGTTGGCGCCTGCGGCGGGACGACGTGCCCGGCCGCGGTGTACGGTGCGCCGCACCGCGGTCATGAACGACGCCCTCCCAGTCCCGGCCCGCCTGCGCGCACGTCTGCTCGAGCTGCTGCGCGTCCCGACGCCGCTCGAGTGGCTCCTGCTGTTCGCCGGTCTGGCGCTCACCTGGCGCTACTTCTGGTTCATGGACGACGCGTTCGTGTACTTCCGCTACGTCGACAACTGCCTGTTCCTCGGACGCGGGCTGGTGTTCAACCCGGGGGAGTACGTCGAGGGCTACTCGAGCCCACTGTGGACGCTGATGCTCATGCCGGTCCGCGCCACCCGGCTCGACTGGTATACCTCCCTTCGGGGCCTCGCGCTGATTTTCTGTGCGGCATTTTGGGCGACCAGCGTGTGGTTGAACCGGGAGCTGGGGCCGAGGGGCCCGCGCGTCTCACTCGGCACGGCCATCGCGATGACCCACTACGGCGTGCTCGGGTACTTCTCCTCCGGCCTCGAGACGCCGCTCGTCCAGCTGGCCGCCTGCGCCTTCGCGCTGGTGCTGATGCGCCCCAGAAGGCGAGTGTTCCAGATCCTGGTCGGGCTGACGCCGCTCATCCGCCCGGAACTGACGGTGCCGACGGCGGTGCTGATCGTCGCGCTCTGGATCCGCGATCGACGCTTTCCTCGCTGGCTCGTCGCCTCCGCTGCAGGCTTCGGCGGCGCCTGGCTCGTGTTCCGGATCTACTACTACGCCGATCTGTTCCCCAACACGTACTACCTGAAGGACCAGACGGACCTGAGCCAGGGCTACTACTACTTCGTCTACAGCCTCGGCTCCCATCAGCTGCTTCCGGTGCTCGTCGCGATGCTGGTGTGCGCAAGCATCGAACTCTGGCTGCGCCGGCGCGAGCGCCGCCTCGACCGCGCGGATTCAGCCGAGGGTCCACGCTACGTGCGCGCGATACTCTTGATCTGCGCCCTGTCGGCGATGGTGTACCCCCTGAAGGTCGGCGGCGACATGGTCTACTACCGCTTCCTGGCGTTCCCGGTCTGCGCTGGACTGCTGGCGTGCGCCGGTGTCCTCGAGGCTCCGTTGCTACGGATCCCCAGGGCAAATCGCTGGCTGCGCTGGGCGTTCCCCGCGCTCGGGCTCGGAGCCGCGACGCTGAGCGCTCTCGCCTACCCCAGCAAGCTCACCAGGCATCCGGCCACGCTCGAAGCCAAGGTTCCCCACTTCCACGGCATCGCGGACAGCGCCTGGCACCGCCAGATCGCCGACCTGCGTCCGAGCCCGGAGCGGAGCCGCTACGACAGCGAGCGCCTCTCACAGTACCGCAAGGCAACGTCGGAGCAGCTGGAAGGGCGCCGGGTGGATACCGGCGGCTGGTGTGTCTCGGACTACCGCCGCTGGGACCGTAGCCTGGTTCACGAGTGGGGACTGACGGAGCCCGTGCTGGCGCGAGCCACCGTGAAGAGCGATCGCCCTGGACACAAGACGGGGCTCAAGGGGCTCGCCCGGGGTTTGCTCCTGCTACGGCGCAAGGCCACGGAGAACGGCAGCCTCGGCCGCGGCATGTACCGCAGGGCCGTCGAGGAGCGCTACGCCCCAGCCTGGGTCGCGGCGAACCTCGAGGCCATCGAGGTCATTGAACGGAAGGCCTTCAACCGGCACGCCTTCTTCGAGAACCTGGGGCTCGCGCTGAAGCGGCCCAGGGTCCTCATCCCGCCTCCCAAGAGCCGCCCCAGCCGCTGATCGTGACTCGTGATCCCGCGCCTTGAACTCCGCCCCCCGCCTGCTTGAATAGCGCCGTGACCGCCGCCCACTACCGCTCCACGAAGACCTTTGGCGACTTGCCCTGCGCGCATCGACAGCACCGCCATCCGGGACACTGCCGCTTCGTGCATGGCTATAGCCGCACGGTAACGCTCGTCTTCGCTGCACGGGAGCTGGACGAGAACCAGTTCGTCGTCGACTTCTCGTCGCTGAAGGCGCTGAAGGCCTGGCTCGAGGAGATGTTCGACCACACGCTGCTGATCAACCAGGACGACCCGGAGCTCGAGGCGTTTCGTCAGCTCGACGCCCGCGGCGTGGTCAAGCTGAAGGTCCTACCCAACGTGGGGATGGAAGCCACGGCGAAGCTGGTCTTCGACTACGCCGATCAGCTGATTCGGAAGCAAACCGGCGATCGCGCCTGGGTCGAGCGGGTCGAGATGCGCGAGAACGCCAAGAACTCTGCCTGGTACAGCCCAGGCTCTGCGTACGTGTCGACCTAGCGTCCCTACCGAGTCAGTCGCGGCGCCAGGCGACCCGAGCGAACGCCGCGTGGTTGTGGATGCTCTCTTGGTTCTCCGCGCGGACTTCGAACCAGGCGACGCGAGGGTCCGCGCGCAGCGCGACGGCGACGTTGCGCACCATGTCTTCGACGAAGACGGGGTTGTCGTAGGCCTGCATGGTGACGTGGCGTTCGTCAGCGCGCTTGAGCAGCGGGTAGACCGGCGCGCTCGCAGAGCTCTCCCCCAGCTGCACCAGCTCCTCGATCCAGATCATCGAGCGCTCCTGCAGATCGACGCTACGCACTCGCATGGTCAACCCGGAGCGCTGGTTGTGAGCGCCGTAGTCGCTGATCGCCTTCGAGCAGGGGCACAGGCTGGTGACGGGCACCGTGACCTCGAGCACGAAGTCTTCCTCGTTTCCTTGTGGAGTCGCCTTCGAGCGACCCTCGAAGCACGAGTGGTAGTCCATCAGGGCCGTCGCGCCGCTCACCGGAGCCGCGCGCTCGAGGAAGTACGGGAACTCCAGGCGCACGCGGGCTTGCTCCGCGTCCAGCTTCTGTCTCAGCTCTGCCACGATGCGAGGCAGCGTGTGCAGGCTCACCTCCCCCCGATTCTG
>JAGQIY010001474.1 GCA_020430865.1 Myxococcales bacterium | reverse complement strand
TCGGGCCGCACTCATCGGTCGGCAATTCGCTCGATCAAACGCGCCCGATCGAGCTCCCACCCATTCGGCAAGCGAGACGGATTCGTCTTGAGCTCGTCCAACTCGGAAGGCGTGACTTCGGCTATCTGAACGAAGAAGGGCACGCTCTCCGACGCGGAGAAGCCGAACACGTCGACACTGCCTGTGGCCGGGGTCGCAGTATTCACTTCTAGTAACCTCACAGGTCCCTCTTCTCCTTCCAGCGGTTCGAACACGTAGACCTGGACGAGATCGGGATCCGCGTTGAAATGGTGTTGAACGAGCTCCTCCACGCCCTTCCGAATTGACATCTCGCCAGTATAGCCGGCTACGCGGCTCCAACCAGGTCCCGTCCGAACCTCTCAGCCTAGAAATGCAGGTCGGAGCGCACGTCGCCCGTGGCCTCGCCGAGCGTCTTGATCGCGCTCTCCACGGCTTCGCTCTGTTCCTCGGGGAGCTTGATGATGAAGCGCGCGTACAGATCGCCGACCTTGTCCTTGCGCTTCACGCCGCGCCCCTTGAGCCGCGCCAGCTGGCCGCTCTGGGCACCCCTGGGCACCGTCAGCGTGACGTCGCCGCCAGGCGTCGGGACCCGCACCTTGGCTCCGTAGAACGCCTCGGTGACGCTGATCGGCAGGTCGACGTGCAGGTCCAGGCCGTCGCGCTCGAAGTAGGGATGCGGTGCGACGAGGATACTCAGGATCAAATCTCCCGCCGGACCACCGCCCATGCCTGGGGCACCGTGACCCTTGACCCGCACCTTGTCGCCGTCGTCGGCGCCGGGTGGAATCCTCACGGAAACTTCCTCACCCCCATCCTGGAGACGCAGCTTCATGGTGGAGCCCGCGATCGCGTCCACGAAGCTCACCTGAACCTCGCTCAGTACGTCCGAGCCCTTCATCGGCATGTTGCCGAAGCCGCCGCCACCGTTGCGGCGGCGCCCGCCGCCACCGCCGAACAGATCTCCAAACAGGTCGCCCATGTTGCTGCCCTGAGCGGCAGTGAAGATGTCCTCGAAGTTGATGTTGCCCTGGGGGGCACCGCGGCGACCCCGTGAGCGATACGCGCGGTACACGTCGGGATCGAAGCCCTCACGCAGGCCCTCCTCGCCGAACTCGTCGTACAGCGCCCGCTTCTTCTCGTCGCTCAGCACCTGGTGCGCGCGGTTGACGGCCTTGAAGCGACGCTCCTTCGCCTCGTCACCCTGGTTGCGATCCGGGTGGAGCTCCTTGGTGAGCTTCTTGAACGCCTTCTTGATCTCGTCGGCGGAGGCGCTGCGGCTGACCCCCAGCTCGTCGTAGTAGTCCTTGGCCATCGTCGGTTTCCTCGAGGTGATCGCTGTCACCCACAGTTCGCCTGGCGCGGACGTCAGGCGGTGAAACAACCTAAATCGCTCTGGTTGTAGAGCAACCCTGCTCCCAGTCGGGGTTTCGCCGCTATCTTCGGCGCTCGTCGACCTTCTTGGCCGCCCGCGCCCGCCTGCGCTGGGGTGCGCGACAACTCACCACGACCCAGTCGCTGTCTACCGTGAGCGGCGCGTGCTCGAAGTCGGCGCTGAACTCGATGCCGCGAAAGCCCGCATAGTGCAGCAGCGCCTCCATTTCCTGGGGGAAGAACTGGCGATGCGTCAGCGGCACCGCCCACGGCTCTGAGCCATCCACTGGCTGAAACTGCATCCAGCACAGCTGGATCTGCCGCACTGGATCGTACTCAAAGCGCTCGGAGTACTTCACCAGCTTGCCGCTGCTTGGATCACG
>JAGQIY010001473.1 GCA_020430865.1 Myxococcales bacterium | reverse complement strand
TGCGCTGCGGACACACTCAGGGTGGTGCCGCGCGCGATCGCACTCGTCTGGCGTCGCTCTCCGCAGAAGGCCGGAGCTCGGCGACCACCGTGCTCGTCGCCAGCGCTCTTCGGTGGATGCACGGTGACCAATCCGGGCTCGAGCAGTTCACCCGCAAGCTCCTCGGTTTCACCGACAACCGTCAGGACGCGGCGCTCCAGGCGGGGCACTTCAACGACTTCCTCTTCGTCAGCCTCGTGCGTGCGGGATTCCTGGGGGCGCTCCAAGCCGCTGGTGAACGCGGCCTCCGAAGCGACGAGATCGGTGCCGCGCAGCAGAAGGCGCTCGGCTTCGATCGCCCAACCCCCGAGGTCCGCGCGGAGTGGCTTCAGGAGCCGAGCCTCAAGGGCTTCAACCTGCAGGAGGCCGAGTCCACGCTCCGGCAGATTCTCGCCTACCGCGTTTGGTACGACCAGCGCCGCGGGTGGCGGTACACCAACCCCAACCTCGAGCAGCTGGGCCTCGTCCGCGTCGAGTACCAGGGCATCGAGGCGCTCGCCGCCGACCAGGAGGAGTTCGAGAACGCTCACCCGCTCCTCAAGCACGCCACGCCTGAAGTTCGCGTGAATCTCTACCGCGAGCTGCTGGACCACCTGCGCAAGTGGATGGCCATCAAGAGTCAGGTGCTCGACTCCACGGTCCTCGAGCAGATCGTCGCCCGGTCCCACAGCCGTATTCGTACTCCCTGGGGGTTTGGCAACGACGAGAAGCCGCGGGGCTCGCGCTGGATGATGGTCGCCGCGCCGAAGCGCAAGGAGAGCTCGCTCCGCGACATGGACCTCATCGTTCGTGGCGGCTCGCGCAGCGCATTGGGCAAGACCCTGCGCGAGAGTCGGCTGTGGAACGGCGATGGCGCGATCCGGAACGTGAAGTCGAAGGAGTTCGATGCGCTGATCGGCGACATGCTTCGTGCCGCCGCCGCGCACGGCCTCGTGTCGGAGGAGAACACGCCCTTCGACCAGCCAGGCTGGCGACTCAACGATGCGGCCGTGCTCTTCCGGCTCGGCGAGCCAGAGCCCGGCGTGCGCTCCTCCACGGAGAACGCGTTCTTCCGCGACCTCTACGGGAACCTCGCCGCGATGCTGGACGCTCAGGTCCATCCGCTCTTCGGGTTCGAGGCGCGGGAGCACACGGCCCAGGTCGACGGCGAGCGCCGCGCCGTCCGCGAGAAGCGGTTCCGCTACGGGGAGAAGGAGCGCGAGGAGCTGACCGCCGAGGACAAGCGCCTTCGCGAGATTGGCGAGGCCAACCGATTCCTCCCGGTCCTCTTCTGCTCTCCGACCATGGAGCTCGGCGTCGACATCTCGGCCCTCAACGTCGTGCACATGCGCAACGTGCCGCCGACACCGGCGAACTACGCCCAGCGCAGCGGACGTGCTGGCCGCAGTGGCCAGGCGGCGCTGGTCCTGACCTACTCGTCGTCGCAGAGCCCCCACGACCAGTACTTCTTCCGCGACCCGCGCGCGATGGTGCACGGCGAGGTCAAGGCCCCGCTGCTCGACCTGGCCAACCGCGACCTCGTCGACAGCCACCTTCAGGCGGTGTGGCTCTCCTGCGTCGAAGAGCCCCTCGATCCGAGCATCGCGGAGCTGCTGGTGCTCACCGATCCCGGTCGGCCGCTTATCGAGACCCTCGTCACCGCCATGCGCGAGGAGCGCGTCGCTCGCTCCGCGGTCGAGCGCATCCGCCGGGTGCTCGACCT
Source organism: Myxococcales bacterium (assembly GCA_020430865.1). The sequence continues at coordinate 1,122 of JAGQIY010001473.1, read as the reverse complement.
CGTCGCCGAAGACCTCACGCTCGAGATGGCGCCCTGGTACACGGGCCGAGACACCTACGCCGACTCCATCGCGGCAACCGCGCTCGACCGCTTCAGCAGGGCGTTCGACCGGTGGCGCGACCTCTTCGCAGCCGCGGAGGAGCAGCGCGACGCCGCACGTCGCACCATGGACGACTACGCGGCGCCCTATCAGGAGAAGCGCGCCGCACAGGTTCGCCACGCCCAGGCCATCGACCAGCTCAACCTTCTGCAGCGCGGCACGAGCAGCCTGTCCAGCGACTTCTACACCTACCGCTACCTGGCGACCGAGGGCTTCTTGCCCGGCTACAACTTCCCGCGCCTGCCGTTGATGGCCTACGTGCCGGCGACGATGGATGGGCGCGGCAGGCAGACCTACCTGCAACGGCCGCGCTTCCTCGCGCTCTCCGAGTTCGGGCCTCGCAGCCTCGTCTACCACGAGGGGCGCGCCTACCGGGTCGTGCGGGCGCTGCTCTCGCTGGGGCAGCGGGATGCCGCCACCCCCGACGTTCAGCTGCCGACCAAGTCGGTGCGGATCTGCACTGAGTGCGGCGCCGGTCACTTCGATGACCAGGCCTCCATGTGCCACGCCTGTGGCGCTTCGCTCGGAACTGCAGAGATCGTCAACCACGTCTACCGTATCGAGAACGTCGCCACCCAGCCGGCCGAGCGAATCACGGCCAACGATGAGGAGCGCCAGCGGCTGGGGTTCGAGCGGCAGACGACCTTTGAGTGGGCCGTCCGTGACCACGACATCGACGTCCGAAACGGCACGGCGTCGGACAAGGACGGCGAGATTGTTCGCCTTGCCTATGGGCCGGGCGCGACGATCACGCGCCTGAACAAGGGTCTTCGTCGACGAGCCGACAAGAAGACGCTCGGTTTCAAGATCGACCCGGTCTCCGGGTATTGGGCCAAGAACGAGGACGAGGACGACAACCAGGACCCGACCGCGTCGCCCCGGCAGTGGATTGTGCCGAGCGTCCAGGATCGCAAGAATGCGCTGCTCTTCACGCCGCTCGACGACTCGCTGACCGAGACGAGCATCGCGACGCTGCAGCATGCACTGCTGCGCGGCATCGAGGCCGTCTTCCAACTCGAGGA
>JAGQIY010001472.1 GCA_020430865.1 Myxococcales bacterium | reverse complement strand
TGGCCGGGCACGGAGTTGACCCGTGTCTCGCGCTTCGGCGTGGACGAAGGGAGCTCGGATCAGGAGACCACCAAGGGCCTTGGCTACGGCAAGCCGCTGTTGCTCGACGTGCGTCTGGCTGGGGGTGAGGAGCGCCGCTTGGTCTTCCACACCGCTGCGCCGAATGCCTTCGGACACGATCGCCGCTCGGATCGCGCGCTGGAGATGATCCTGGCGTACGACACGTTCGGCCTGGTGAAGCAGCACGCGGCTGCGTGCGATGTCGGGGCGATCTCGACGTCCGGGGAGGAGCTGGTGTCGTTGCGAGACACCGCGGAGTTCTACCTGCTGAGCGAGTTCGTGGAGGGGCACGTGTACGCTGACGAGCTCCGCAGCATCGCGCAGCGCGGGCGCTTGGAAGCGCGGGACAAGACCTTGGTGGTCGCGCTCGCGGACACCCTGGTGAATATCCATGAGGAAAAAATCGAGTCGACGGTCGCCTACCAGCGCGCGATTCGTGACCTGGTCGGCAGCGGCGAAGGGATCTTCGGCATCATCGATGGCTTTCCGGCGGACAGCGAGGTGCCTCGAGAGCGCCTCGAGCGCATCGAACAGGCCTGCGTCGCCTGGCGCTGGCGCTTGAAGTCGCGGGACGAGCGTGGCCGCAGGACCCACGGAGATTTCCACCCGTTCAACATCATCATCGACGACTCCGATGGTGTGCGCTTGCTGGACACCAGCCGTGGGTCGGTTGGCGATCCGGCGGATGACGTCAGCTGCCTCGCGATCAACTTCATCTTCTTCGCACTCGGGCATCAGGGCGCCTGGGAGGGCGCGCTGCAGGAGCTTTGGTATGCGTTCTGGGAGCGCTACTTGGAGCGCTCCAAGGACGCGCAGCTGCTCGAGGTCGTGGCGCCGTTCCTCGCTTGGCGAGGCCTGGTGCTGGCGAACCCCGCGTGGTACCCCGGGCTCGATCCGAAGCACCGCGAGGCGTTGCTTGGCTTCGTGGAGCGATGCCTCGAGGCACCGCGCTTCGCGCTGGATTTCTGTGAGGCGGTATTCGGGGAGGAGTCGTGAACTCGGGCAGCGTGATCTGGATCATCGGACGGCCGAGCGCAGGGAAGTCGACCTTCGCGCGTGAGGCGAAGCGCCTGCTCAGCGCTCACTGCGGGCCCACGCTGATCCTCGATGGGGACGCGGTGCGTGGGCGCCTGAAGCCAGCGCCCGGGTACGACGATCGCGCGCGGAGCGACTTCTACTCCACCTTGTCCGGGCTGGCGGCGTTGATCGCCGAGCAGGGTTTCGTCGTCCTGGTGCCAGCGACGGCTCACAAGCGCGAGTTTCGCGACGAGGCCCGGGAGCTGGCGCCGCGTTTCCTCGAGGTGTTCGTGGACGCGCCGCTCGAGGTGTGTGAAGCGCGGGACTCCAAAGGGCTCTACGCCAGGAGCAAGCGAGGCGAGGTGGACAACCTGCCCGGGGTCGGCAAGCACTTCGACCGTCCTCAGAACCCGGACGTCGTGGCCAGCGGGGGCAAGGATGGCGCGGCGCAGCAGGAGCTGGTGTGCCGGGTGCTGCGGTTGCTTGGGGAGGACTGAGGCGGCACCTGACTCGCCTCACCCCCGAACCCGCAAACGCTGCGGTGGTTGGCGCTCACACGACCAGGCTGCGCGTTCGCAGAACGCCTCTCCGTGTCACCGGCCTGGCTGACGGTAAATCTAGGCGGAAACGTAGGGGGCCTGCGGCAGGCGCGCGGCCCAGCGCAAAAGCGGCGCATTCTGGACCGTGGTTTGCAGGTGAGGGGGCGAGGAGGAGACGATGTCCAAGACTGTTTCGGAGATCATGAACGCCGAGCTGTTCAGCTTGCATCCGGAGGACCAAACCGCCGAGGCGCTGACCTATTTCACCGCGCTGCGGATCTCTGGCGCGCCGGTCGTGGATCCCGAAGGTCGTCCGGTGGGGGTCGTGTCTTTTCCCGACTTGGTCGCCAAGAGCGCGGCGACAGTCGCCGAGTGCATGACGACGCCCGTGCTCAGTGTGAAACCGACGCTGGGGATCAGCGATGCCGCACGGCAGATGGCCGAGGCCAGAGTCCACCGTCTGGTCGTGTGTGACGACGACGGCCACGCGATCGGGATGGTGGGGGCCTGGGACGTGATGCGCGCCCTGGTCGGGATGCCTCCGGCACATCCGACGGCGTTCCCGCACCTCGACTGGGAGACGGGGCTGTCGTTCGGAGACGCGCTGACGCTGGACGAGAAGTCGATCGAGTCGGCGCCGAGCGCGCCTGGGGTGTTCACGCTGTCGGTCGGCGGGGTGGGCCAGGAAGAGACCGTGCTCTGGGCCGAAGCGGTGAACAACGTGCGCTCGAGGCTGTATGAGCTGATGAGCATACCCCAGACGGATCGCCGGCTGGCGCGGTTGCTCGATACCCATCATCAGCAGCTGCGGTTCCAGGCCGTGGGTGTCGCCGAGTCCGAGGAGCGTCAGCGCGCGCTGGACAGTCTGCAGCGTCGGCTCAACGCGTGGAGAGCCCCCAAGCGCTGACCCAGAGTTCGCATCCGCGCGGAGACGGGGGCGAGATCTGGCTCGTGCGCGGGCACGGTTGTCGCTGATTGGCAGGTGTTTCTCAACACCCTGCTAGTCGTTGCGATTCGACGCGAGCTTCACGAAGTCTGATTCCGTGAGGATGCCAACGAGGCGGTCGCCGTCGAGTACCGGCAGGCAGCCTAGCTTGCGCTCCAGCATCAGCTCGGCTGCGCTGCTCAGCGGGGCGTCGGGGGTGACGCTCACGACGTCCGTCTTCATGGCCTCTTTGACCAAGAACATGTCGAGCAGCTTGGTCACGCCGTGCTCCCCGTAGCCAACGCACTTCAAGAGCGCGCTGTGGAACAGGTCTCGCTGCGACAGCACCCCCACCACCAGCTCGTCGTCGTCCACCACGGGGACGTGGCGGAAGCGATGGTCGTTCATCAAGCGCTCGGCTTCGAGGAGCTGATCGTTGGGGCCCACGGTCTCCGGATCCCGGCTCATCACGTCAGCGACGGTCAAGGGCTCAGCCATCGTTCTCTCCCTCACAGCGCCGTGGCAGTGCCAGGCTTGGGTCGAACCACCAGTACGTCGCACTTGGACAGGCGCACGACGCGTTCAGTGACGGAGCCGAGCAGCACCCGCATGATGCCGCTGTGGCCGAAGGCGCTGACCACGACCATCGGCGCGCCTTGCTCCTCGGCGTAGTCTGCGACGCGACGCGCAGGCTCTCCGAACAGCACCTTGGCTTCGACACCCTCGTGTCCGCGCTCGTTGAGCTCGCGGTCGAGGCGCTCCTTGGCGGCCTTCTCCCGCGTGCCATCGTCGATCGTGCCCCAGGCCACGCCTGGCTCCATCGCCGACAGCGGCCGCAGCACGTGGACGACGTGGACTGCGCTGGCGTTGTTGGCGAGCTTGAGCGCGCGCTCCAGCGCGACCCAAGAGGCATCGGAGAAGTCGATGGGGACTACGATGGGGAACAGCTCGTTGCTCATGGTGACAAGGCTGCTTGCATCAAGTACGCCACGCAATGCCTGCGCAACGACTCGCGCACGAACGGGCTCGTCGGAGGCAAGCGCGTTTCACTGCGCGCAACGACCCTGAACCATGAGCTACGCTTCGACACCCAGCTAGGCCGCAACGCGTGCGCGTGACAGCGGCTTCTCGCGAAAATTGCGCAAACGGCCTCGGCGAGAGGTCCCATGGGTCGGGCTTTTCGAGCCCATACGACTGGCACGGTGCTCGCTTAAGGCTTCGGTATGACTGCCCACGCGAAGGCCTCAATCTCCGAGTTCATGACCGCGCAACCGCACTCCATTGGACAGGAGCAGACCCTGGCTGCGGCGGCGGACCAGATGCGCAAGCTCAATGTTCGCCACCTACCCGTGCTGCACGGCGGCAAGCTGGTCGGGCTGCTGAGTCAACGTGACATCCACCTCGTGCAGACGTTGCCCGACATCGATCCGGAGCAGGTGAAGGTCGAAGAGGCGATGACCGCGGAGCCCTTCCACGTCGCGCCCGGGGACACGCTGGCCGGAGTGGCGCGCACCATGGCCGACAACAAGTACGGTGCTGCGGTGGTGATGGATGGCAGCAAGCTGGTCGGCGTCTTCACCACGACAGACGCTCTTCGTATCCTCGCGGATCATTTGACCGGGCCTGGCCTGGAAGAAGGGTTGCGTGAGGCTGCCAAGCACCTGAGCTGAATCATCGCTTCAGAACGACACGAGCCCAGCGCCTGACGGTGCTGGGCTCGTCGCCTTTCTGGGCGCGGTTCAGGCCTGCTTCTCGGCGTCCGCTGGCGGTACGGTGATCACCGGCACGGGTGAGAGCCGAACCAGACGCTCCGCGATGCTTCCGAGGAGCATGTGCTTGAAGCCAGTGCGACCATGGGTGCCGGTCACCAGCAAATCGTAGCCGTCCTTGCCGAGGATCTCGAGCACCACGGTGGCCACGTGACCAGAGCACACCCGATGGTGCACCTGAACGCCATCAGGCACCTGGATGGTGTTCATGAAGGCCTTCATCTCCTCCAGAGCCGTCTCCTCCAGGACCTGAGTCAGCGTCTTCGGGTTGCCCGAGTCCTTGCCCAGCACGATCTCGTGTTCCCGCGCGTAGTAGGGGCGGTCCCAGGCGTGGATCAGATCCACTCGAGCGCCGAACTTCGACGCCAGAAACAGCGCGTACTCGACTGCGTTCTTCGAGCACGGCGAGTAGTCCACCGCGACCAGCATCTTTTGAACGTTCATCTGTCGTCTCTCCGTACCTGGGTCTACCGCCCTCGGGGCCCTCTTGAATAGCCCGGATCCGTCCCGGGACCAACGGACCTACTGCGCAAAGACGTAGCGGCGTGCTCTGGCTCCGCTCCACAGTTCGGCGCGGAAGTCGGGGTGCGCGATGCCGATCAGGGCCTCGGTGCGCTCCCGAATCGTCTTGCCCCAGAGCTGCGCGACCCCGAACTCCGTGGCCACGTAGTTGACGTCTCCGCGGCTGGTCACGATGCCAGCACCCTGCTCCAGCATGGTCTGGATGCGGCTAACGCTGCCCTGCTTCGCCGTTGCCGGCAGTGCGATGATGGGCTTGCCGCCGCGGCTGCGAGCCGCGCCGCGAATGAAGTCGACTTGACCGCCGATGCCGCTGAAGAAGCGACCTGCCAGCGTGTCAGCCGCGACTTGACCCGTGAGGTCGACC
>JAGQIY010001471.1 GCA_020430865.1 Myxococcales bacterium | reverse complement strand
GCCTCGAGTTTCCCATCGGCACCCCGCTGGAGGAGGTGGAGCAGCGGCTCATTCGAGCGACGCTGAAGCACACCTCCGGGGACAAGCGCCTGGCCGCCCAGCTGCTCGGGATCTCGACCCGGACCATCTACCGCAAGCTGGGCGAGGGCTGACGTTTTGCCACTTTGGCACACTGAGCAGGTGTTTCAGGAGCGGGATGACAAGCTGGCGAGCGCAACAGCCCCAGGAGGGGTGAAACCCGCCAAAAATCCGGAGTCTTGTCCATTGACCCTTGGCACGGCTCTCGCTTTAACCCCGGTTGCGAAACCAGGCCCTGGCGACTCGAACCGCGCCTGACTTGAGCCGAGCCCAGTTCGGCGCCACACCCTCCCGACTCGTTCGCTTCATGCCCATCGACACCCTCCTCAAGAAGTACTTCACCGGCGTGGTCCTGGCTCTGCTGGCGACCGCCGCGTACTTCCAGGCGTCAGGCTCCTCGGAGCTCCTGGGCAACTGGCTGTTCGGGGCCGACGCGGAGGCGCTCGCGCTGCTGCCGCCCAAGAGTCCAGACCTGGCAGGCCTCAACAAGGCCGGAACCAAGGTCGCCAGTGCGGATCCAATTCTGCACAGAAATCCCTTCGACTCGGTCACTGGCCCGCTGGACCGCATGCCCGAGCCCGAGACCACGGACGAACCCAGTGGTCCGGTCAACACCGACCCGTTGACCGCGCCTCCCTGTGACGGCGTGACGGTGACGATCATCACGGAGTCACCGGATCCGCTGTGGTCGTTCGCCGCGCTCCGGGGGCCCTCGGACTCCGAGGCCACCGTGCGGCGCGTCGGCGATCTGGTCGCGGACAAGACGGTCGCCTACATCGGCCGCAATCCCGTCGAGAAGAGCCCAGCGGTGTGGATGGAGTCGGGCAGCTCGCTGTGCCAGGTCCTGCTCTTCAGCGAAGAGGAGAAGGCCGCTCGTCCCAAGCCCACGCGCTCGAAGTCCAGCCGCTCGAAGGACCGCAAGAGCAGCCGCGCGAACACGGTTCCCAAGGACATCGCCGACAAGATCAAGAAGGTGTCCGACAACGAGTTCGAGGTCGATCGTTCGGTCGTCGACAAGGTGCTGGAGAACCAGGCGGCGCTCATGCGCTCAGCGCGAATCGTGCCCGAGCAGAAGGACGGCAAGGTCGTCGGGATTCGTATGTTCGGTATCCGCAAGGATACGCTGCTCGGTACGCTCGGCTTTCAGAACGGGGACCGCCTCGAGAACATCAATGGCTTCGACATGACCTCGCCAGAGAAGGCGCTAGAGGCCTACGCCCGGCTGCGGACCGCTGGGAACCTGAAGGTGCAGATCACGAGGCGGGGCAAGCCCGTCACTGTCGATTTCCGCATCAAGTAAGCGTCGTCCGCCAACCTCCCTACTCCGGCACGCGCCGGCCCTGACCGCTCACCAAAGACAGCTGTGACATACCGAACCATGCGAAGCCGCGCAAAACTCGCCTCGACCCTGACTGGATTTGGCTTGGCTCTGTGCCTGCTGAGTCCCGAGGCCTCCGCGCAGATCCGCGCCCAGAAGAAGCCGGCGCGCGCGACCCCGCCTGCCGCGCGAGCGGCCCAGGCGGACGATCCTCCCGGCGCCGCGCCCGCGCCCCCGAAGTCGATGGACTCGATCGCCAAGGCCGTGGAGGCCGAGTACCGGCCCAAGGGCATGGGTCACATGGTGAAGTTCAACCTTCAGGACGCTGACCTGGCGGAGCTGGTGAACCACATCAGCGGCATGACTGGAAAGCGCTTCATCTACGGCTCGAAGGTGCGGCAGATCAAGGCGACCGTGGTGTCGCCGACGCCGGTGACCCTCGGGGAGGCGTATGAGGCCTTCCTCAGCATCCTCGAGGCCAACGGGATGACCGTGGTCCCTCACGGCCGCTTCCTCAAGATCGTCGACACCGGCAACATCTCCAGCCAGGCGACGCCGATCTACTCGCGAGGTGCGCCGGTGGCAGGCACCGACGGCTACCTGACTCGGCTCTACCGGCTGCAGCACGTGTCGGCGGACGACGTCGCGCAGTTGCTCCAGAAGTTCAAGAGCAAGGAAGGCGACATCTCGACATTTTCCGCAGGGCAACTTTTGATCATTACGGATACGGGATCGAACGTGCGGCGCATGATCCGTATCATCGAAGAGGTCGACGTCGGCGGCTCGGGCACCAAGATGTGGATCGAGCCCGTGCACTACGGTTCCGCCACCGACCTCGCCAAGCAGATCAACGAGATCTTCGAGCTCTCGGCCAAGGACGGCGGAACGGCCGGTGGACTCTCCAAGGTCGTCGCCGACGAGCAAACCAACGCGCTGGTGATCGTCGGCACCGAGGACTCCTACCTGCGGTTGCTCGAGTTCATGAAGCGGCTCGACACGGCGCCCGCCGCAGAGGGCAAGATCCACGTGCTGCCGCTGCAACACGCGGTCGCCGACGAGCTCGCTCAGACCCTGACCCAGATGTTGAGCGGCACCGCAGCGGCAGCGCAGGGAGCCCGAGCTCGCGCCCGCACACCCACGCCGCCTGGAGGAGCGGGGACCGGGGAAGGCTCCTTCGAGGGCGAAGTGCGCGTCACCGCGGATTCTCCCACCAACTCGCTCATCATCACCTCGAGCGGCCGCGACTACGCGCAACTACGCCTGGTGATTCAGCAACTGGACATGCCTCGCCGTCAGGTGTTCATCGAGGCGGCGATCATGGACCTGTCGATTTCGCGCGGAACCACCCTGGGCATCAACTACCACGGTGGGACTACCTTCACGACCAAGGACGCCGACGACAGCCTGCTCTTCGGCGGCTTGAACCCGGTGAACTCGATCGTGTTGACCCCGGACCAGCTGCAGGGCTTTGCGGTCGGCGTTCGTGGTCCCGAGCTGGATGGCACCTCGAATATTCTGGGCACCGGCGTGAGCATCCCGGCGTTCGGTGTGGTGCTGAATGCGCTCGCTACCAGCGGTGACACCAACGTCCTGGCGACGCCTCACATCATCGCGACGGACAACACCCCGGCGGAGATCAACATCGGTGAGAACATCCCGCTACAGACCAACATCGGCGGCGGGCTGAACCTCGGCAACCTGGGCGCGCTGGCCGGCGGAAACGCCGGCGCCCTCGGCGCGCTCGGCGGGCTGGGGGGGCTCGGTGGGTTCTCCAGTCCTCGCCAGGACGTCGGCACCAAGATCAAGATCACTCCCCACATCAATGACTCGGACCAGGTGCGGCTCGAGATCGAGGCGGAGGACAGCGCGCCGGGCGCTGCTGCGGGTTCGCTCGGGGCAGTCAGCATCACCCAGCGCACGGCAAACACGACACTGGTCGTTCGCGATCAGGAGACGGTGGTGATCGGCGGCCTGATGAAGGACTCCGAGCAGACCACCAAGACCAAGGTTCCGGTTCTGGGAGACCTGCCGGTGCTCGGCTTCCTGTTTCGCCGCACGGAAACCCAGAAGCGGAAGAGCAACCTGCTGCTGGTCCTCACCCCCCACATCATCCACGACTCGCGAGATCTGCGCTCGATCTTCCAGCGCAAGATGCAGGAGCGGCAGGAGTTCCTCGATCGATACTTCGTGTTCGGCGACTCGGACTGGACGCCGCCGCGCGACTGGACGCGCACCAATGGTCTGGTCGAGGACATCCGTCAGGCCTACCGCGAGGCGGAAGAGCGTCGCCAGCTCGAGGCTCAGCTGGAGGAACCCAAGGACAAGCCGAAGCACGAGCCTTCGGAGCCCATCGACATGCCCCAGGTGATCAAGAGCGGGCCCAAGTCGGCGCCAGCGACGACGCCACGCAGGCGCCGCACGCCGCGGCGGTCACCGCGGCGCAACCGTACCCGCGGTTCGCTGGACGCTCCGATCCAGATCAACCCGATGACACGCAGCGTGGCTCAAGCGCCGGGCGGTGCTCCGCGCGTCACTGCGGAGCGCACGGAGTAGCCCATGCTTCAGCGCGCACTGGGTCAGGTCTTCGTGCGTCGGGGCGTCGTCACGCCGGAGGCGCTGGAGCTACTGCTCGAACAGCAAGCCGAGAAGCGGCAGCCGCTGACGGAGCTGCTGATCCAGGGCGAGATCGCCTCCGAGGCGGTGGTCGGTCAGGCGCTCGCCGCGGAGTGCGGCTTGCGCTTCGTGCCGAAGCTGGACATCGACGCGATCGATCCACAGCTCTCGATTCGAGTGCCCATCGGCTACTCTCGTGCCCATCGCTTGCTGGTCGTGGGCGAGGACGATCACACGGTTCAGGTCGTTTGCGCGGATCCTCTCGACACCGACGGCCTCGACGACATCCGCGCCTCATTTGGCAAGCGCGTGGTTGCTGACGTCGCCCCCGCTTCGGTGATCATCGAAGCCATCAACCGTGTCTTCGAGCGCGGACAGACCTCGGAGGATCTGAAGAGCGAAGACGCCGCTGCAGATGACGATGAGATCGACATCCTCGACTCCGACGATGACGCGCCGATCATTCGCTGGGTGAACAGCCTGTTCTCCCAGTCGGTTCGTGAGCGCGCCTCGGACATCCACATCGAGCCCGAGGACCGCGAGGTCGTAGTGCGTTTCCGTGTGGATGGGCAGCTCAAGGTGGTGAAGACGGCGAGTCGCCAGTTCATGAGCGCCGTCGTCGCGCGCGTGAAGATCATGGCGGGGCTGAACATCGCTGAGAAGCGCTTGCCGCAGGATGGCCGCATCAGCCTGAAGATCGCGGGGCGCGGCATCGACGTTCGTGTGTCCACCATCCCCACCAGTCGCGATCACGAGCGCATCGTCATGCGCTTGCTCCAGAAGACCAACACGCTGCTGGGGCTGGACGAGCTGGGCTTCTCCGAGCGCGACCTCCATTTGATGCACGAGCTCATCGAGCGTCCCAACGGCATCATCCTCGTCACCGGTCCAACTGGTAGCGGTAAGACGACGACGCTCTACGCCTGCTTGAACCGCATCAACCGGCCCAACGTGAACATCCTCACCGCGGAGGACCCGGTCGAGTACGAGATCGGCGGCATCCACCAGGTCCACGTGCAGCCCAAGATCGGGCTCACCTTCGCCAGCGCGATGCGCGCGTTCCTGCGTCAGGACCCGGACGTGATCATGGTGGGTGAGATCCGCGACCTGGAGACGGCGGAGATCGCCATCCAGGCATCCATGACCGGCCACCTGGTGCTCTCTACGATTCACACCAACGACGCAGCCAGCGCCTTCACGCGCTTGGTGGACATGAACGTTGCGCCCTTCAAGGTGCGCTCGACGGTGATTGGTCTGCTGGCCCAGCGCCTCGTGCGCATCCTGTGCGACGAGTGCAAGGAGCCGTACGAGGCGACCCCCTACGAGCTGGAGCAGCTGGGCATCGATCCCGACGCGACGGAGCGCCGCCTGCAGCGCAAGGTGACGAGCGCCTATCGCGCTCATGGAGTCGACTACAAGCCACCGGGCTGGACCGGCCCTGGCATGCCCACGATTTTCCGCGCGGTTGGTTGTGAAAACTGCAACAACAGCGGCTACATCGGCCGGCGCGGCATCTACGAGCTGCTGATGGCTGACGACAAGGTGGGCGAGCTGGTGATGAGTGGCGCCGACGCTCAGACCATCAAGCGCGCCGCGATGCTCAACGGCATGGACTCGCTGCGCGACGACGGCGCGCGCAAGGTGCTGCTCGGTCGCACCACGGTCGAGGCCGTGCTGGCCGCAACCCAAGAGGACTCCTACGACTGATGGCCGTCTACGAGTACCGCGGCATCCTGGTCAACACTGGAAAGGCGACCAAGGGTTACAAAGACGCCGACAACATCAAGGCGTTGCGCGGAGCTCTGCGTCGTGAGGGCATCCTCCTCACGGAAGCGACCGAGGAGGCCCAGCGCAAGGCGCGCGCCAAGAAGGAGCTGAATCTGCTGGCGCCGTTTCAGCGCCCGCGCACCGGCGATATCGCCGTGATGACGCGGCAGCTGGCGACGTTGGTGCGCGCCGGTGTGCCCTTGGTCGAGTCCATCGGCGCGCTCAGCGAGCAGGTGGAGAACGATCAGCTCGTGCGTATCCTCACGGCAGTGCGAGAGAGCCTCAACGAGGGGACCAGCTTCGCCAAGAGCCTCGCTGCGCACAACAAGGTCTTTCCCCCGCTCTACATCAACATGGTCGAGGCCGGGGAGGCCTCCGGCACGCTGGAGGCGGTGCTCGAGCGCCTGGCTGACTTCATGGAGAACCAGGCGCGCCTGAAGGGTAAGGTCACCGGCGCGCTGGCCTACCCGGTGCTGATGGCGATCGTCGGCACCATTCTGGTTGGCTTCTTGATGGTCGCCGTCGTGCCCAAGGTGACGGCGATCTTCGACAATCTGGGTCAGCAACTGCCTTGGTACACGCGCCTGCTGATCATCGTCAGCGACTTCGTGGGTAGCTTCTGGTGGCTGATCATCATCATGACCATCGGCGGCATCATCGGCTTCCGGCGCTGGAAGAACACCGAGCAGGGGCGCATGAAGTGGGACAAGTTCCGCCTGCGAGTACCACTGTTTGGACGCTTGAACCTGCTGGTGGCGGTGGCGCGCTTCAGCCGCACCCTGGCCACCCTCTTGTCGAGCGGCGTACCGCTGCTCACGGCCATGGGCATCGTCAAGAACGTGCTCGAGAACGCGTTGCTCGAGGAAGTAGTGACCAGCGCCATCGGTTCCATCCGAGAGGGCGAGAGCATCGCGGTGCCCCTGAAGAAGAGCGGTGAGTTTCCCCCCATGGTGACGCACATGATCAGCGTGGGTGAGCGCTCGGGGCAGCTCGAGCAGATGCTCGAGAACGTCAGTCGAGCCTACGAGGCCGACGTGGAGGTTCGGGTGCAGGCGCTCACCAGCTTGCTCGAGCCTCTGATGATCGTGCTCATGGGCGGCCTGGTCGGGTTCATCACCATGGCCATCCTGATGCCGCTGATCCAGATGAACGACATGGTGCAATGACCGATGCTACGCCGAAGACGACTGCTCGAGCAGGACATCTTCTTCCCCTGGGAGAGGCGGGGAGGTCTACGCCGTCGCCTGCGCGTGCATCGCTTGCGGCGAGTGCTGATCGTGGCAGGTTTCCTGGGGTTGCTCATCACCATCGCGGTGCGCGAGCGACGACGAGCGGGGGTTCGGCAGACGCGAGCCACGCTGCTCGACACGCGGCAGGCGGTGGATGCCTACCTCGCCGATCACCAAGGCGGATGTCCTCCCAGTTTGAGCGACCTCGCCAAGTACGCCGGTTCACTGCAGGTACCCCGCGATGCATGGGGTCGCCCGCTGCGTTTGATCTGCCCGGGGCGCCGTGAAGGGTCCCGTTACGAGTTGATGAGTGATGGCCCCGACGGCTTGCCGGGGGGGCTGGATCGCATCGAATGAGCCCTGGATGATGCACGCCTCTGGAGGCGTGAAATGTGGATTGTCCGCGCTGCCTGCGGGCGAATTTTGGAGTTCTGACAATGAAGACACATCGCAAGCTCGCCTCCCTCGAGCTACGTCACCCGGACACCCTGCTGGAGCGCATTCGCATCGCGGCGGCGCTCAGGCGTCGCGCCGCGGCGCAACGCGGCGTCACGCTCTTCGAGGTGCTGATCGTGGTCGCGATCCTGGCCATGGTCGCGGGTGGTGTCGCCGTGTTCGCCTTGCCGAAGTTCCGAGAGGCGCAGATCAAGACCGCCGAGACCGGCGCGCGCACCATCCGCACGGCGGTGCAGCAGTGGCAGGCGACCAACAACGAGACCAGCTGCCCCACGGTGAGCCAGCTGGTGCAGGAGAAGCACATCGACTCCGCCACCAACACCGACGACCCGTGGGGTGAGGCCTACATCCTCACCTGCACCGACGATGAAGTGATCGTGACCTCCAAGGGCCCAGACAAGAAGAAGGGCACCAAGGACGACATCCGTATGCCGAAGGGCGCGGAGGGCGGCGGCGAGGAGTGATGTACACGCGGGGTCGAGGAATGGAGCCACGAGGCATGCGCTGCATGCAGCGTACCGGTCCCAGCTCGACCCTGCGGTTCAGTCTGGATCGGGGGGGGAGCAGCGGCTTCCGGATCCGCCAGCTGCGCGCGGCGCGGGGACTCACGCTCTTCGAGGTGCTGATCGTCGTGGCGCTGATCGGCATCCTGACGGGCGCCGTGCTGCTCGGTACGGGAGTGCTCGGCGGTGCGCGCATGCGCGCCTCCTCATCGCTAATTTCCGCCGGGATACGCCTTGGGCTGAATCGGGCGAACTCCACCGGGCGGCCCGTGCGGATGGTGTTCGACTTCGAGAGCAATCGCGTGATCCTCGAGGAAACCAGCGGCACGATGCTGAGGGAGAAGGAGGAGGACAACACCGGCGGTGGCGCCGAGGCCGCGACGGAGGCCGAGCGCGCAGCGCGAGAGGAGGCGGAGAAGCTGGTGAAGGCGCCCCGGGCGCCGCGACCGAGCTTCACCCCCGTGAAGGAGTTCGGCTTCGAGAGCGATGACGGTCAGCCGGGTCGTGGCTTGGAGAGCGGCGTTTCACTGCGCCGGGTTCAAACGGAGCACGACAGTGAGCCCCGCACGGCCGGCCGCGCCTATCTCTACTTCTTCCCCGGCGGCGGGACGGAGCGTGCCTCGATACAGCTGGAGAAGGGCAAGTCCGAGGACGACGGCGTCAGCATCTTGGTCAACGGACTCACTGGCCGCACCAAGCTCGAGCGGGGCTGGGTGGATCTCGAGCCGCCACGAGAGGATGACGGCTACGGGGAGCGTGAGGAATGAGCGCCTTCGGCCGTGAACCGCGGATCGGCGTGGCCCAACGGGGCTTCACCCTGCTCGAGGTGCTGGTGGCGGTCGCCATCCTGGGCCTCGGGCTGAGCGTGATCCTCTCCGCGCAGGCGGGGCTCTTCAACAACGCCGCGCGCGCCGAGAACATGAGCCTGGCTCCCGAGCTCCTCCGCTGCAAGATGAACGAGGTCGAGCTCGACCTGCTGGAGAAGGGCTACGGGATCATCGATCAGAAGGACTCCGGTCCGTGCTGCGCCGACGAGAGCGACAAGCGCTTCAGCTGCGAGTGGAAGGTCGAGCTGATCAAGCTGCCGGAGCCCAGCTCTGGCGCGTTCGCTGGCGACGCCGGCATCGCTGGCGACAACGGGGGCCTCGGTGCGATCAGCGCGCTGGCCCAGTCCGGGAGCCTGCAAAGCGCCGCCGACGGCACCAGCCAGCCTCCGGACCTCGGAACGCTGGCCAGTTCCCTCACGGAGGCCGGCGGCAACCCCATCGACGGTGTGGCGGGAATCGTCATGAGCATGGTCTATCCGCAGCTCAAGCCCATGCTCGAGGCTAGTATCCGTAGGGTAACAGTCACCGTGGTGTGGAAGGAAGGCAAGAACCGCCGCGAGCTTTCAGCCGTGCAGTTCGTCACCAATCCACAGCAGGGCGGGCTGGATCCCAATGCGGCCGCGGGTCTGGAAGGGCTGGAAGATCTTGCAGGAGGACTGACTGGAGGCGCAAGTCAGGGCGGCGGCAGCCCGCCGGCGAACAGCCCGTTCGCGCGTTCGCCCAGCGTCCTGGGCGGTGGGAAGGGGAGGAACCCGTGAGCGCGGCGAGGCGTCTTCGCCGGCGTGTGCGGCGCACGCTGGCAGGCTTCACCCTGCTGGAGTTGCTGGTGGCCATCACCATCCTGGCGATGATCAGCATGCTGCTGTACGGCGCCTTCTCCGGCCTGCGCACGACGCGGGATGGAGTGGGGGAGGTGAGCGGCCGCTATCACGAAGGCAGGAGTGCGATGCAGCGCATCTCTCGTGAGCTCCAGAGCGCCTTCCTGAGCTTCAACCGTCCGATCGATCAGTCGCAGATCACACGCGAGACCCTGTTCAAGGGCAGCCGAGGGTCGCCGGCGGATCGTGTTGATTTCACGGCGTTTGCTCATCGCCGCCTCGACCGTGACGCGCATGAGTCCGACCAGTGCGAGCTGTCCTACTTTGGTTCCGAAGATCCAAAGCAACGCGGCGTGACCGACCTGGTGCGCCGAGAGTCTCCCTACATCGATCTCGAACCGGATCGTGGTGGACGGGTCCAGGTGTTGGCGACGGACATCGACTTGTTCCAGCTCGAGTACCTCGATCCCTACACGGGTCGCTGGAGCGAGCAGTGGGACTCCAGTCAGGCCATCGGTCAATCCAATCGTCTGCCCTTTCAGGTGCACATCACCTTGGTGCTGAACGGCGGCCAGCGCTCGGCGCAGGGTCGCGCCAAGGGCACCATCAAGTTCGACACCAAGGTGCACATCCCGATTCAGTCCCCCATGGACTTCGCTGGCTTGGGGGCGCTGCAGCGATGAGCACTTCGTCTGAACACCTGGACGCCTCGAACCCGGGACGCGGACAGCGAGCGCTGAAGCGCTATCGGCTGCGGAGCCGGCGCTCCCGGGAGCGTGGGGTGGCGTTGATCATGGTGCTGGGTGCGCTGGCCGTGCTCACGGTCATGCTCACCGAGTTCCAGACCGAGTCCACGGCGGACCTATCGAGCGCGCTCTCCCACCGTGACTCGATCCGTGCGGAATACGCCGCGAAGAGCGGCTTGAACCTCTCCCGTCTGTTGCTCGCGTCGGAGCCAACGATCCGCAAGGCCGCGGCGCCGATCTTCTTGCTGATGGGGGGGAGGTCGTTCCAGATCCCGGTGTGGGAGTTTGCGGATCTGGTGCTCGGCGCTTTCAACGACAAGGCGGGCGGCAAGCGCTTCGAGACTCTCGCCAGCGTCCGCCTGGAAGAAGGCGAGAACCTGGGCCTCGATGGCGCGGGCTTCGACATCAAGATCGTGGACGAAGACTCGAAGATCAATGTCAACCTGCCCGCCAAGGGGGACGCCTTCAGCCAGGTGCGCACGGGCACCGCGGTGGCGACGCTGATCAGCGGCATTCAATACGATGCCCTGTTCGAGAACCGCGACGCAGATGGCCAGTTCACCGATCGTCAGGCGATGTGCTCGGCGCTCATCGACTGGACGGACCCCGATCAGCAAGCGGCGGTCTGCCTCCTGGGGTCGGATACGGCGCAGACCGCGGCTCCAGAGGACTCCTTCTATCAGCAGATCGGCATGCCCTACGTGCGCAAGAACGCGGCGTTCGATAGCCTCGAAGAGCTGCGCTTGGTGCGTGGGATGAGCGAGGACATCTGGGCGAACTTCGTCGAGCCAGAGCCTGGCGACGCCGAGAAGCGACCGATCACGGTCTGGGGTCGGGGCGCGCTCAACGTCAACACCGCGAACGCTCAGGCGCTGTGGACCATCATCTGCCAGTACGCCGTGGAGAACACGCCGATGTGCTCGGATCCCGAAGAGGCGATTCGATTCATTTCGACGGTCAGCATGATCAAGAGCTTCGTGCGTGGCGTGCCCCTGTTCAGCTCACCCAAGGGTTTCATCAACGCTCTGGGCGGTAAGGGGATGTTCGGGACGATGTTCGCCGCGCTCGGCCTCCAGCCCGTCCAGTTCAAGTCGCCGAACGAGACCATGAAAGCCATCAGCACCGAGAGCAAAGTCTTCAACGTCGCGGTCACCGGGTACGTGAAGAGCGCGAAGCGCGAGACGAACGTGCGGCTGCGCGCGGTGGTCGACATGCAAGGCGCTCCGGAGCCGCCCCAGGCCATCACCGATGCTCTGGGAGCCCTCGGCGTGACCCTTCCTGGCGCCGCCGGCGGCAGCGAAGGCGGCGCGACTGGTGCGACCGCCAACAACCCCAGCACGGCTCCAACCAACCTCCCAGACGGAGCTACCGACTCGGCGCTCGCCAACTACTTCAACCCAGACCCCGCGGGGCGCATCGTGTATTACCGCTTGGAGTAGTCCCTCGCCCCGCATGCTCATCCCGCTCCCTAGAACGACATGGCCAGAATCGTAGGCATCGACATACGAGACACCCACGTGCGCGCAGTGCTCCTGCGGACGCGCTACCGTGCGGTTGAGCTCGAGCAAATGACCGAAGTGGACGTGGCTCAGACGGTCAACTCCGCGGAAGCGCTGCGCCAGGCGTTGATGCCGTTGCTGCACGCCGGTGAGCACTTCGCGGTTGCCATCGACGGACAGAAGGCGTTCGTACATCGCATTCGCGTCCCTGGCACGGCCCTCAAGCAGCTGGCCGACGTGCTGCCGTTCGAGCTGGAGGCCGAGCTGCCTCTCGACATCGAGGAGGTGGTCTACGACTTCCGCGCCCCGCCCCCGACCCGTGAACCCACGGCCGAGGTACTGACGGTCGCCGCTCGCGAAACCGACGTGCTCGCGGTGATTGCGCAGGTCAAGACTGCGACCGGGCGAGAGCCGGAGCGCGTCTCCACAGGCGCGCTGCCTCTCGCCAACTTGGCGGAGCTGGTTCCCGAAGCCCTGGCGACCCGGCCTGTCGCGGTGGTTGACTTTGGCGGTTCGCATACCGACTTCGTCGTGATGGAGGGCGGGCAACCCGTGTTCGCGCGGACCCTGTCTCGTGGAGTGGGGACGCTGCCCGAGGGAG
>JAGQIY010000156.1 GCA_020430865.1 Myxococcales bacterium | reverse complement strand
TGGCTCCCGACGACGTGAGCATGCGCGTCATCGCCGACCACTCGCGACTCACCGCGTTCCTCATCTCCGAGGGGATCCTGCCTGACCGTGACGGACGTCCGTACGTGCTGCGTCGGGTGATGCGCAGAGCGATCCGTCACGGTCACCGCCTCGGCATCGAGCGCCCGTTCCTGCACGAGGTGGCGCTCAAGGTCGCGGAGCTGATGGCTGAGCAGTACCCACAGCTCAACGAGCGCCGTGACCTCATCGCGAGTGTCGCGGAGCAAGAAGAGGTACGCTTCCGCCGCACGATCCAGCGCGGCTTGGGTCTCTTGGACGAGCGCTTCGCGGCGCTCGACGAGGCACAGGAGAGGACCCTGGCAGGTGACGACGCGTTCAGGCTCTACGACACGTTTGGTTTCCCCCTGGATTTGACCGAAGTGATCTGCGCCGAGCGGGGCTACGAAGTCGACAAGCCAGGCTACGAAGCTGCCTTGCAGAAAGCGAAGGAGCAGAGCCAGTGGGCCGGTCAGGAGAAGGCCATCACCGACGTCTACCGTGACGCGGCTGCAAAGCTCCCGGAGGGCGGGGTGAGGTTCACTGGCTACGAGCGCACCGAGGAGAGCTCCAAGCTGATCGCGATCCTCAAAGAAGGCGAACTGATCAGCGAAGTCAGCGCAGTCTCGGAGCCCGTCGACGGCGTGGAGCTCGTCTTCGAGAGCACGCCCTTCTACGCCGAGAGTGGTGGACAGGCCGGTGATAGTGGCGTGATCGTTGCCGACGGTGCGCGCTTCGTCGCGCGAGACACGCAGCGCCCGATGCCGGGCCTGGTCGTTCACAGGGGTGCGCTCGAGCAAGGCGCGATGCGTGTCGGCGAAGAAGCGGAGCTGCGGGTCGACTGCGCGAAGCGCGACGCCACGCGCAAGAACCACTCGGCGACGCATCTGCTGCACCTCGCGCTGCGACGCGTGCTTGGAGAGCACGCGCAACAGAAGGGCTCCCTGGTTGGCCCGGACCGCTTGCGTTTCGACTTCACTCATGGGGAGCCGCTGAGCCTGGAGCAGATCCGAGAGATCGAGGACATCGTCAACGAGCGGGTGCAGTGGAGCGCACCCATCCAGACGGAAGTGCTGAGCATGGAGCAGGCCAAGGAGCGCGGCGCCATGATGATCTTCGAGGAGAAGTACGGCGACACGGTCCGCCTGCTCAGCATCGCGGACAGCCTCGAGCTCTGTGGGGGGACCCACGCGAAAAACACCGGGGACATCGGTCTGTTCAAGATCCTCAGTGAAACTGGAGTCGCCGCAGGGGTTCGGCGCATCGAGGCGGCGACCGGTATGAACGCCGTTGCACACGTGCGTTCCCTCGAGGATCAGCTGAGCCGTGCTGCGAAGATCGCGAAGAGTGGCGGCGGTGACCTCGCGGAAAAGATCGAGCGTATCCTCGCCCACGACAAGCTACTCGAGAAGAAGATCGACGAACTGCAGCGCAAGTTGATGGAGGGGGGCGGCGCGGGCGGCATCGATACCTTGCTCGCGAGCGCCCGTGACGTCGGTGGTGCCAAGGTGCTCAGCGTGGAGACCGAGATCACAGACCGTGGTGCCCTACGCGAGCTGGCGGAGAAGCTGCGCGACCGCCTCGGCGACAGCGTGGTCCTTGTCGGCAGCGCGGCCGAAGGAAAGGCCCAGCTAGTGCTGACCGTATCGAAGAGCCTCACGTCCCGTTTCCAGGCGGGAAACCTGATCAAGAGCGTGGCCCAGAAGGTCGGCGGGTCCGGTGGTGGGCGTCCAGACATGGCTCAGGCGGGCGGAACCGACGTCGCTCAGCTCGGTGCCGCGATCGAGAGCCTGTACAGCGTCGTGGAACAGACCGCGTCCTGAGCCAGAGGTCATCGACCAATCGCTCACCGCGCGTGGTTCCAAGCTCCCTGCTGGTGCCTACAGCCTGGGCAAGCCGTCTTCGAGGACGTCGAAACCCCAGAAGACCGGCTCTGGAATGAGCCGAACACCCCAGACTCGCTCGACCTCACCGCGCACCCGCCAGGCGAAGCGCACGACGTCCTCCGCGGTCGCCTCATCGTGGGCGACGAGCGCCAAGGCGTGCCTGGACGATAGGCCGACGGCGCCTTGGCGCGTGCCTTTGCTCAAGCCGGCGCGTTCGATGAGCCAGCCCGCCGACAGCTTGCTCATTCCATTACCCTGAGGAAAAGATGGTGGGCTACCGAGACCGCGTGCACTTGCGGCGCTCGCCACTCTGGCGGCGACCGCATCGGTCACGACTGGATTCGTGAAGAAGGAGCCGCAGCTCCTGCGGTTCGGATCTGTGGGGTCGAGCACCATCGACTTGCCCCGTCGCAGCTGGATCACGAGATCGCGCACGGCACTCAGCGAACGCGATGGGAGCGCTTCGGCCGCTCGCTGAAGCTCCGAGTAGTTCAGGGTTGGTTCCCCACCGCGCTTCAACTCGAAGGCAACCCGGGTGACCACCCAGCGGCCAGCCTCACGATGCTTGAAGCGGCTAGAACGATAAGCGAACTCGCACGCCTCCGCGGGGATATGCTCCAGACGCTGTCGCTCGAGATCGAAGGCCTCGACCCAGCGAATGGTCTCTGCGACCTCCTGCCCATAGGCTCCTACGTTCTGAATCGGTGTCGCTCCCACGGACCCCGGGATCCCGCTCAGGCACTCGACGCCTGCCAGATCTTCCTGGCAGGCTCGCGCAACGAAGTCGTCCCAGACTTCCCCTGCGCCAGCGATGAGCGTTTCCGTGGGGGGCTCTTCTCCGCCTCGGCCAGGGGGTGAGGCGCTACGGGTCACGCCGCGGATGCGCATGTCCAAGACGCAGCCCGGCACCCCTGCGTCGGCCACGACCAGGTTGCTGCCGCCGCCAAGCACGAACAGCGGGAGGCCTTGCGCATTCGCGTCTCGTACCGCGTGCTCGAGCTCCTGGATGCCAGTCACCACGATGTCGCGGCGGGCGGGGCCACCGACGCCCAGGGTGGTGCGGTCAGCGAGAGGTCCGGTCACGAGTCTGCCTAGCACGAGCGAAGCAGTGCATGTGCGCTGACGGTCAGCGGGGGGGAGTCTTGCGCGCCTTGGGTGGCTCCACGCCCGATGCGCACGTGCGGATC
>JAGQIY010001470.1 GCA_020430865.1 Myxococcales bacterium | reverse complement strand
GCGCTGCGCCCGCATCCGGACACGGGAGTCCCCCGCGTGTTCGTGATGGGTGCTGACGATCGCCTGGTGATTCAGGAGGTCGAGGTGCTGTGGGGCGCGACCGATCACGTCTTCGTGCGCGGTCCGCTCAAGAGTGGTGACGAGGTGGTCGTGAGCCGCGTGCCTGCTGCGCTCGCCGGCATGAAGCTGAAGAGGCTCGGCGAGCCCAGCGCTCCCGCTCCGGCGGCCTCCGGCAGCGGAGCGATCGCGCCGTGAGCGAGCGCTTCACGCCGGTGGACGAGGCGGAGGATGCGACGTCGCGAGAGCCAGCTCGACCGGGTTCTTCCGAGGGAGCTTCCTCCGGGCCGCCGTCGCGTCATAGCCACCGGGCGCCGAGACCCAGCCGCAAGGGGCCGCTCGCGTGGATGGCCTCGAACCCCGTGGCAGCGAACCTGCTGATGTTCGTGCTGATCATCGGTGGCCTGATGAGCGCGTTCAGCATCAAGCAGGAGATCTTCCCGGAGTTCGAGATGGAGATCGTCGTGGTCTCCATTGCCTATCCCGGGGCTTCGCCTGCGGAGGTCGAGCAGGGCGTGGTGCTCGCGGCGGAGGAGTCGATCCGTCAGATCGAAGGCGTCAAGGAGATGCGCACCACCGCCAGCGAGGGCTACGCGACCATCGTCGTGGAGCTGCTGAGCGGCTCCGACGCGAACCGCGGTCTCCAGGACGTCAAGAGCGCGGTCGATCGCGTGACCTCCTTTCCAGTGGAGATCGAGCGCCCGGTGGTGAGCCTGGCTGTCAATCGCTACGAGGTGGTGAGCCTGGTGGTGTACGGCGATCAGGACGAGCGCGTGCTCCGGGACCAGGCGGAGCGCATCCGGGACGAGCTGCTGGCCGACGAGCGCATCACCGTCGTCGATCTGTTCGGAATACGTCCCCTGGAGATCAGCGTCGAGGTGCCACAGGCGGAGCTGCGGCGCTACGGGCTGACCCTGGAGCAGGTGAGCCAGATCGTCCGCGCGAACTCCGTCGAGGTGCCAGGCGGTGGCGTGAAGACACCGTCCGGGGAGGTGCTGGTCCGCACGAACGAGCGCCGAACCACGGGACCTGAATTCGAGGACATCGCGTTGGTCAGTCGGCCTGACGGGACGCAGGTGCGCTTGTCGGAGGTCGCCACGATCCGCGATGGCTTCGCCGAGACGGATCAGAAGGCCTTCTATCAGGGCAAGCGCGCCGTGATGGTCAAGGTGTATCGGGTCGGCGATCAGACCCCGCTCGAGATCTCGGCGGCGGTGAAGGAGTACCTCGCCGCGAATCAGCACACGCTACCTCCGGGAGTGGAACAAGCCATCTGGGGCGACTTCTCCGAGTTCTACAGCGACCGCATCGATCTGCTGAAGCGCAACGCGGTGTTCGGGCTGTTGCTGGTCGTCTTCGTGCTGGGGCTGTTCCTGGAGATACGTCTGGCCCTGTGGGTCACCCTGGGGATCCCGGTGTCATTCCTGGGCTCGATGCTGTTTCTGCCGATGGTGGACGCGTCGATCAACATGATTTCGCTGTTCGCGTTCATCGTTACCCTGGGGATCGTCGTTGACGACGCGATCGTGGTCGGAGAGGCGGTGCACAAGCGCCGAGCGGAAGGCCAGGCGCCCATCGACGCCGCGATCGGCGGAGTCCGGGAGGTCGCGTTGCCCGTGAGTTTCGCTATCATGACGACGCTCGTCGCCTTCGCCCCGATGCTCTTCGTGCCAGGCCCACCGGGGAAGTTCTTCCGCCTGGTGCCCATCGTGGTGATCGCCGTTCTGTGTATCTCGTGGGTCGAGTCCCTGTTCGTCTTGCCAGCGCACCTCAGCCACTCCAAGTCCGCCTCCTCCAGCGGGCGTCTGGGGTTTCTGCATCGCGGGCAGCAGCGCTTCAGTCAGTTCGTCGAACGCATGATAGACGTCACCTACGTGCCGGTGCTGGTGCGCGCCGTGCGTCGCCGCTACCTCACGCTGTGCGTGAGCCTGGCGGTGTTCCTCGCGACTCTCGGGCTCATCATCGGTGGTCACGTGGACTTCAACTTCCTGCCCAAGACAGAGGGGGACATCGTCGTCGCGAGCCTGCAGATGCCGTTCGGCGTCGATGCTCGTGAGACCGAGCGCTACACCCAGCAGATCGTTCGAGCCGGTCAAGACGTGCTGGCGGAGCTGGGCGGTGAAGCGAAGCTCAGCCGAGGGGTGTTCAGCCAGACCGGCGCTTCCGGGACCTTCGAAGGCGGGATGAACGGCCCCGGGGGCAGCGGTGGGAGTCACCTCTCCGAGGTGGCGTTCTTCCTGGTGCCGCTCTCGGATCGCGACTTCACCTCCAAGGACTTCTCCAGCAAATGGCGTGAGCGGGTAGGGCAGATCCCTGGCGTGGAGAAGCTCAAGTTCATCTATTCGAACGGCGCTCAGGCCGGGGCGGCGGTTCACATCCAGCTCAGCCACCGCGACATCCACGTGCTCGAAGCTGCCGCCAGCGACCTGGCGACGAAGGTGGGGGAGAACGCGGGTGTGATCGACATCGATGATGGTTTCCAGGCGGGAAAACCTCAGCTGGACTTCCGCCTCAAGCCGGTCGCGCGGTCGCTGGGTCTCACCACCAGCGATGTCGCGCGCCAGGTGCGTAGCTCGTTCTTCGGCAGCGAGGCGGCCCGCTTTCAGCGGGGTCGAGACGAGGTGCGCGTCTACGTGCGGCTTCCCCGCGCAGAGCGGCGCAGCGAGTACGATATCGAGAGCTTGATGCTGCGGACTCAGACGGGGGGTGAGCTACCCCTGTGGGCCGCCGCTGATGTCGACCGCGGGAGCGCATACACCGCGATCACGCGTACCGACGGACGTCGCGTGGTGAACGTCACCGCGGACGTCGAGGAGGGCGTGACCACGGGCACGAAGGTCACGCAGGAACTCGAGGCGAACGTGCTGCCAGGCCTGCTCAATCGCTACCCAGGCCTCAGCTACTCGCTGGGTGGCGAACAGCAGAGCCAGAAGGAGACACTCGATTCCCTGGGGAAGGGCTTTCTGTTCGCGCTGTTCGGCATCTTCGCGCTGCTGGCCATGGCCTTCCGGTCTTACATCCAGCCGCTGATCATCATGAGCGTCATTCCCTTCGGTCTCGTCGGCGCCGTGCTGGGGCACATCGCCATGGGCTACGAGATGAGCCTGATGAGCATGATGGGCGTGGTCGCCTTGAGCGGGGTGGTCGTGAACGACTCGCTGATCTTGATCGCCGCGATCAACGAGTTCAGGGGTGAGGGGAGCGACGACTTCCAGGCCATAATCGACGGCGGCGCGCGGCGCTTTCGTCCCATCATCCTCACGTCGTTGACCACCTTCTTTGGGCTGATCCCGATGATCGCCGAGACGAGTGCGCAGGCCCGCTTCATGATCCCGATGGCGATCTCACTGGGCTTCGGCGTGTTGTTCGCCACCGTGCTCACGCTGGTGCTGGTGCCCGCGCTCTACCAGATCGTGCTGGACATCAAGGGCTTCTTCCGCTGGATCCTCTCCGCCGACGAGGCGCTGCAGCCTGGAGAGTGACGGGGCACTGCCGCGCGAGGCACCTCGCCGCGGTCTCGACCGCCGATCATCGATCGACTTCCCCGTTCGCGGTCCCTTACTGCTGAAGCTCGCACTTCTCGGGCACGGCCACCGGGACACCATCGCCAACGTGGTTTCCGTCGGGATTCAGCCACGGACCCATGGGCGCCCAGCGCACCTTCGCGTTCTGTAGCTTGCCCACGAACCTCAGCTGACAGTGGGCGATGAAGCGCGCAAGGCGGTCCTGGTTGCGGCTGTGCGGTGGTTCCTCGTGGAGCCGGCGAGCGACATGGGGATCGGCCCACAACCCGGCAACGAAGATCAGCTCGTTGTTCGGGGTACGATAGGGCTGAATGATGTCGCGCTTGTTGTCGTCCAGGGGCTCGCCCGGCTGCCGCGGCCACGGGCGCCGCTCGTCCTGGAAGGCGCAGTGATAGCCTTCGAACTCCTGGGAGCCGGCGCAGAAGAGCTTGCTGTAGTCGGCGGTGATCAGCGTCAGACTGACCGGTTGCGTCTTCCCCACGGTCCAGTCCTTCGCGGGCGTGCTGGGGACGTTGCTCTGCGGGGGGTTGGCGTCGAAGACCTTGCGCACGGCGGCGTAGGCACCGTCGGCGACGGAGTCGCCGATGCACGAGCCCGGCAGCACCAGGATCAGCAGGATCGCCAGGCCGAAGACGATGTACATGAGTCGTCCGCCGAGCGGGACCAAGGGCTCGGAGACCGGCCGGCGCGTGCCGGGGCTGCCCCCCTTGGGCTTCTTCTTCGCGCTCGAAGAACGCTTGGATGGCCGCGGCCTCGGGCGGCTGAACTCGCCGCGCTTGGCGCTCGAGCTCTCGGTGCGTGAAGAAGAAGTCATGTCGAGGGGGTAAATAGCCGACGATTCGGCCTTTCCCAAGCACTCTTCGGGGATCTGAGCCGTGGCGAAGCCAACTCCTGAGCCGGGGTGTAACTGGTTGGAATCAGTGAAGGTTTCCTGGTTGGACCGGATCGCGCGCCGGGCATCTCCCTTCGCGAGTGAGCCGAGTGCAGTGCTTCTGTCTGCGCGGAGCCGCCGCTTTGGCTAACCTCGAGGCGCCGAGATGACCGAGCGACGAGCCGCAGAGACAACTCCGCTACCCGTTTCGGCGGAGTCCGCCGCGCCGAGCCCCGAGCCGTCGCTCGCGGCCTGGGTCCTGCGCGGCTATTCCTGGAAGAGTCTGGTGGCCCTGGCGCTGATCGTCCTCGTGGGGAGCAGCGTGGGCTACTCGTGGAGCGATCTCGTCGACGCCAACGGCGTGGACGCGTTGCTGCTCGGCACCTGGATCTGGATGACGCTGATGCTGTGCTGGCGGGTCACGCCGCGCTGGGATCTGTTGCTCCTGGTGAGTGGCCTCGCGGGCGGCGGGATCATCGAGTGGTGGGGCACCACCACGCAGCTCTGGACCTACTTCACGAGGGAGCGCCCGCCGCTCTGGATTCTGCCCGCGTGGCCCATCGCCGCGATCAGCATCGACCGCATGGCGCTCTTCTACAGCGCCGCGTGGCGACGCGTCGAGCGCCGGCGCGGCGCGACTCAGCAGCGCGCCTTCCGGGCGATCTACTGGGTGTGTCTGCCCACCTTCGTGGTCGGCATGAGCTGGTTCCTCTGGCCGGCCATCGACAAACCAGCGTCTTGGGCCGTCGTTTGCATCATGCTGGCTGTGACCCTCACCCCCAAAGATCCCCGCGGAGACGTCATGCTCTTCCTGGCCGGCACGAGTCTGGGCGTCTTCCTCGAGTACTGGGGGACGAGCCGCCAGTGCTGGACCTACTACACGCATCAGGTGCCGCCGCCGATCGCGGTGGTCGCTCACGGGTTCGCCGCGCTGGCTTTCAATCGCGTGGCGCAGGCCATCGCCGAGCGACTCGCCATCGTGGCTCCCGCGCTGGAGGCGCCGGGGCTCGGCTCTCCGGCTCCGGGGCTGGAGGCGCTCCCGGGCGCCGCCTCCGCCGAGTAGTCACTCGCAGTTCGGAAACAGGCGTTCCTGCAGCGTTTCCTTGAGCACGGCGTGCCCCAGCTTGCCGAAGTGCAAGCCGTCCTTGAACGGCT
>JAGQIY010001469.1 GCA_020430865.1 Myxococcales bacterium | reverse complement strand
GGTACAATCGTGTGCCGTTTCCAGATGGCAAAGATCGCCGGATAGACGGTCAGCTCCAGCAGAAATGACGTCACGAGTCCGCCAACCATCGGCGCGGCGATGCGCTGCATCACGTCGGCTCCGGTGCCCGTGCTCCAGAGCACCGGTACCAGGCCGATCAGCGTGGTCAGCACGGTCATCAATTTCGGCCGGATGCGCTGCGCCGCGCCTTCGACGATGGCCTCCTCGAGGTCGTGCTCATTGGTCAGCTCCCCACGTTCGATACGGCGCTTATGCGCCAACGTGAGGTAGAGCAGCATCACCACACCAGTCTCCGCATCCAAGCCCGCCAGGGCGATGATGCCGACCCACACAGCAACCGACAGGTTGAACCCCAGCAGGTACAAGAGCCACACCGCACCGATCAGTGAGAACGGCACCGCGAGTAGCACGATCACCGTTTCCGCGAGGCTCTTCGTGTTGAGGTAGAGCAGCAGCAGGACCAGGAGCAGCGTCAGCGGGACCACGTAGGTGAGCTTCTCCTTGGCGCGTTCGAAGTACTGGAACTGCCCAGCCCACTCGAGGCGCTGCCCGGACGGCACCTTGACGCGCTCCTGCACCCGCTTCTTCGCGTCCCTCACGTAGTCCGCAATGGGTCGCCCCGCAACGTCCACGAAGACGAAGCCAACCAGCTTGCCGCTCTCGCTACGCACCATCGGCGGTCCCGTCCTGAAGTCCAGCTTGGCCACCTGAGACAGCGGGATCTGGGCGCCGCCGGGGGTCGCCACTAGCACTTGCTTCAAGGACTCGGGGTCGTCACGGAACTCCCGAGCGTAGCGCACGTTGATCGGGTAGCGCTCACGCCCCTCGACGGCTTCGGAGACGTTGGCGCCACCAATGGCGCTCATCACGACGGTGTTGATGTCGGCCACCGAGAGGCCGTGGCGCGCCGCCTCCCGGCGGTTGATGTCGAAGTCCGCGAAGAAGCCGCCCGTCGAGCGCTCGGCGAACGCGCTGCGAGTGCCTGGGAGGTCTTCCAGAGCGTGCTCGATGGCGATCGCAGTCTCCTCGATCTCCTTCAGGGAGTCCCCGAACACCTTGATCCCGAGCTGACTCCGGATCCCTGTGGCAAGCATCTCCGTACGGGTCTGGATCGGCATCCACCAGATGTTGGGCATGCCGGGGTACTGGAGCTTCTCGTCCATCTCCTTGATCAGGTCGTCGTAGCTCAGGCCGGGCCGCCACTCTTCCCGAGGTTTGAGCTGGATGGTGATCTCCGCCATCGACAGCGGAGCTGGGTCCGTTGGGGTTCGGGCGCGGCCCATCTTGCCAAAGACGCTCTTCACTTCCGGAAACTGCGAGAGCTGCCGATCCATCGACTGCAGCACCGTGGTCGCCTCGCCGACACTCATGCCCGGCGGCGCCGTCGGCATGTACAGGATCGCGCCCTCGTTCAGAGGCGGCATGAACTCGCTCCCCAGACGCATGAACGCGGGGATGCTGAACAGCATCGCGAGCACTGCGGCACCGATCACCCAGTAGCGATGCCGCACCACACCCCGCACCACGGGCGAGTACATGCGCACCAGCAGGCGATTCACCGGGTTGTGGTGTTCGCCCCGGATCTTGCCTTTGATCAAGAGCACCGCGAGGGCCGGAGTCACCGTTACCGCGAGGATAGCTGCGAAGCCCATCGAGTAGGTCTTG
>JAGQIY010001468.1 GCA_020430865.1 Myxococcales bacterium | reverse complement strand
TACCTCGGTGCCGGGTGGTTGCAAGGCGGGAGTCGCTCGCCATGGCTGACCGCACCATCGTCCGGCAAATCACGGCGTCCTTGCTGGAGATATTGCGTCACGACCTGAGCGACACGGCGCCTCCGGTGATCACACCGCGCGGAAACATCAAGGCGGCGCCTCCCGAGGATATCGAGGATATCACTGCTGAAACACTCATCTTATACCTGTATCAGGTGATCGAGAGCCCGTATCTCAAGAACGTGGGCCCGCGCTCGACGGTCACCTCGAGCGGGACGAGCGCGGAGGTGCGCAAGGACCCGCTGGCGCTCGATCTGTACTATTTGTTGATCCCCGGTGCGCCGGTGGAGCCGGAGGATGCGTACCTCGACACGTACGACATCCTCGGCGCCGCGATGGCCTCGCTCCACGACCACGGCAGCTTCACTCTGGGCGACTGGCTGCCCAGCGCGCCGACGGAGCACAAGGACCTGCAGTTCCGGGTCGACTTCAACCGCATGGAAACGTCGGATCTGATCCGGATCTGGGAGGCCGTGCAGCGCCCGTACCGCCTGAGCGTGTCGTACGTGGTGCGGACGGCGCGGATCGAGAGTCAGCTGGTGCAAGAGACGCCACTGGTGAGTCAACGCAACATCACTCTGACGCAGCGCTGACGCGCGCGCAGCAACGATTTTCGAGAGGAGAAGAGATGTCATCGCTAGCAAATTCATCGTGCGGCTGCGGCTGTGTGCCGTGCGCCTGCGTGAATCCTCCGGGAGATGGGTGCCTGCCGGTCACCTGCAGCCCGCGCCCGTGCTTCTTCGACGGTCAGCTGATGGGCGCCGACGACCTGAACGCGGCCGTCACCTACGCGCGCAACCAGCAGCTGATGATCAACCGCTTCCTCGGTGGCTGGGGCGTACTCGGTGGCATGCGCCTTGACGCTCCGGAAGGCGCACGGGACCACGACTACGCGCGGATGCTCGCTGGCGAAGACCCCATCGCGGCGCTGACGCCAAACCCTCAGATCCTCGCGGGAACGGTGATCATGGTGAGCGCTGGTGCGGCGCTCGACGCCCTGGGCCGGCCCTTGGTGCAGTGCGAGCCCATCAGTCTCAACGTGCAAGAGCTGGCCAAAGCCGCAACCGGCGGCTCGCTGAAGACGGGCACCTGCGCTCAGCTGCTGGGCCCGTACTGCACCGACGCCGATCCGACGCAGTACCTGGTCACCGAGTTCTACTTGGTTGCGGAGTTCCTGGAGGAGCCGCAACGCCCCGCGCCCCGCTTCTCTGGAGGCGGGGCGTGCGATCCCGCGCCGAGCTGCGACTACAGTCGCAAGGTGGAGAGCGTCCGCTACTCCCTCGTCGGAGAGCTGCCGGTGGAGTATCAGATCACCGGTTGTCTGACACCGAGCCCGGGCTTTCAGATGCCCGATGGCTTTCCGCTCGGAAGTAACCCGGACCCCAACGTCTGCCGCGATGAAGTCTTCGCGTTCATCGACTTGATCCAAGGGCAACTGGCCGCTGCGTGCTGTTCACGGCCTGCGGTCGTGCTCGGCAAGGTGTTGCTGACCCGCGAGCCAGGCGCGCTAGCCGATGGCCTCGTACCCGCACCGCTCTACACGATCTTGATGGACTCGTACCCCGAGCGAAAGCTGACGATGCAACAGAGCGTCTTCACGCGCTTCTTCCCCAACATGCTGTGTTCCTGCGCAGTTGAGTCAACGGGAGGTGAGCCATGACCTGGGCTGGGCAGAGCGTCTTCGCGTTGCCGTGTGGAGATAACTCTGCTGGCGGGGCGACGTCGTGGGGCGTGAAGCTTGCAGGCGAGTCCACCGCCACCTCGAGCTTGCTGACCCTGGGAGATCTCTCGTTCGGCTTCCAGACCCTGGAGGCTGGTGCGATTACGGTGACTCTCACCGGAAGCGTGCGCATCGACTCAACTGCGACCGACCTGGAGTTCTTTCTGTATCTGAACGGGGCGGCCATGGAAGATGTTGGTGCGCTGCAGGCGGACGCCGGAGTGGTGGCGGTAGCCCTGACCTCCCACGACGACCTTGCAGCAGGCGAGCACACGTTGGAAGTGCGCTGGCGAGCGAGCAATGGCGGCGCGACGGCGTTCACGGGTCAGCTTCACCTGGAAGCCATCTCCGCGAAGGCCGGGGAAATTCTGTGACGTTCGCCGCGGGCGAAGTGCCCAGCGGTCCCTCACGCAGCAATGGGGCGACACCTCGGGTAGCTCGGCTGCTCGATGTAGCCAGCACCCGCTGGCGCGCCGCGGCTTTGCGCCTCAGCCTCGACTCTGCCGGTCGAACTTGCGGAGGTGCTCCTCCGCGCGGAAGTCGACATCGAAGCTCGAGCGGTACTGCTCGGCGACCAAGCCGGCCGCATCGCCCCCTGGCGCGCAGATCTACTCAAAGCCGTCAGTCACGACCTCCCACCCGAAGCCGCGATGCGCGGTCTCCTCGAGCTCGAACGCCGGCAAGTGATTCGACCGCTTCGAGGCTCCGTCGGTCCGTGGTTGAACCTGGAACTCGAGCTCGACCCGCGAGTGCGCGAATACTGCTTCGGCGCGTCCCCCCGAGTTGCGCTGCCCCTCGGAATTGTCTCCGCGCGCGTACGAGAGTCTCTGAAGCAAGCAGCACAGCTGTCCGAATCCAGGCAAGGCCAAGTGTTGGTGCTCCTGCGCGGGCGCCGAGGCAGCGGCCGCGACACTGCGCTCGGAGTCTTGCTGAAACTCGTCGACGCTTTCCCGCTTCACCGCGACGTTGGCTCGCTGCGCGCCGAAGACGATCCACTCGAACCCGAGCTCTCCGGCGCAGTCGCTGTGTGGGACGCCCGAGGCATCGATGTCAGCCCCGAAGATCTGCATCGCGCCGCGCGCTTCCTGAGCCGTAGTCCGACGCTTGCCATCGCGCTCCTCGATCCCCATCAAGACGCCCCCGAGCTCCCTGAGCGGGCGCAAGTGGGGGTGAGGTGCGACGCAGAAGACGCTTCAGAGCGAAGCGCATTGTGGAGTGCGGCACTGGAAGGCGCTTCCGAACAACTGTCGCTGACACACGCTCCCCAGCTAGTCCATGCGGAAATCCTGGCCAGCGTGCCACGGCGCCTCGCGACTCGCAACCGAGCCGGCATCGGCCTGGCGAGGCGCGCCCTCGCCGCGCTCCCCTCGCGCCGGGACCCCCCAGCAGTTAACTCACTCACCGCCGACCTCGAGCGACAGCTACAACAGCTCGTTCAACCATCAAGCACCCGCGGCATCACCGTCGAGCAACCGAACGCAACCCTTGAGCAGCTGGTCGTCGCCCCAGTGATCCGCGCGTCCCTCGACCAACTGCTGGCACTCGTCTCCGCGAGCGAGCTCGCGCCAGACCCGCGGCGCACCGGCGTCAAAGCACTCTTTAGCGGACCACCTGGAACGGGCAAGACCCTCGCCGCTCGCGCGCTCGCGAGTCACCTGTCCCTTCCGCTCTTCCGCGTGGATCTATCGAGCCTCGTCTCCAAGTGGCTCGGCGAAACCGAGAAG
>JAGQIY010001467.1 GCA_020430865.1 Myxococcales bacterium | reverse complement strand
TCCGCTGCGATGCAGCAGCAGATCCCGGATCGTGACATCCGACTTCCCGTGCGCGGAGAACTCGGGCAAATGGCTGGAGACGCGATCGTCGATGCTCAGCGTTCCGTGTTCCCTCAGCACCAGCATCAAGGTGAGCGCCGTGAACGGCTTCGTCAGAGACGCCAGATCGAATCGCGTTTCCGGGAGGTACCATGTCGGGGGAGAGTCCTGCAGTTTCCCCAGGGCCCGCCGCGCCAGTACGCCGTCGCTGCGCCCAAGCTCCACGACCGCGCCGCTGATTTCGCCGCGGTCGATGCTGCCCTGGATGGCTCGTTCCAGAGCGCTCAGCTGCGCGTATGGCAGGCGCAGGGCGGGACCCGGGTCGGTCTCGGGAGCGCTGGGGGGCTCAGCTTCGACCGCGCCGCTTGGCACGGGGGCGTCGACGGGCGCCAGCGGAGGTGAGGCTGTGGGGTGGGACGTCGTCGGCGCGCTCCGACCGGCGCACGCAAGCATCGAGCAGACCACACCCACCCACGCCTTGCGCAGGGTGTCGTGCATCAAACGCGTGACGCGAGAGCGTGACATGACGAATCGGCCTTCAGGGTAGCACCCGACTACACGCGCAAATACGCTGGAGAGATAAGCCGGGGAGATAGGCCGGGCGCCGCGAATCCCACAAAAGCGCTCAAGAGTCTCAGCCATGGGCCGTTCGACACCAGAGCTAGGAGACGTATGCGCCATCTGAACGCCGCGAAAGTGAGTCTGCAGATGCCCAGTCCACTGACTGGAGTAGGCAACCTCTACCTCTGGCCTGCCGACTGGAGCGACGCGCCAAGCTTGATTCTCCAGCTCGATGCCGCGGAGGCACGCTACGAAGTGCTCGAGCTCGCCCGCTGCATGACCGTCGCGGTGGATGACGGCTGTATCGTTTCGTTGCTCGATCGCTTGCGCCACTCCCACTCGGACGTCCAGCTCGAGACCACCAAGGTGCTGCTGATGCACGGGCAAACAGCGCCCGGGTTGATGGACATCCCGCGCGCCGAGTCGCTGAAGAGCTACATCGCCCAGGCACGCGCGCGCTGGTTGATGGAGCTCCTGAACCAGGACCGCCTCGACACGCACTTCCAGCCCATCGTCGACGCCCAGGATACGACGAGGGTCCACGCGCACGAGGCGCTGATGCGCGGACATGACGGCGAGGGCGGGATGATCCCACCGTTTCGCATGATCACCGCTGCGCGCGACGCGAGACTGATGGGCGTTCTGGACACGCTGAGCATCTCCAGGGCTTTCCGGGCGGCAAATGAACGGAGCCTGTCGACGCGCATCTTCCTCAACGTGACACCCTCGACGATCACCCGTGAGTCCTTCACCGCCGATAAGATCAGTCGCGAGTGTCGCGCTCAGGGGGTGGAGCCCCAGCGGGTGGTCCTCGAGCTGATCGAGTCAGAGAGCATCTCGGACATGTCGGCTACCGTCGAACGCCTCGATGCATTTCGGGCCGCTGGATTCTCCGTGGCTTTGGACGACGTGGGGGCGGGGTTCTCGAACCTGAACCTCTTGCACCAGCTGCGGCCGGACGTGGTCAAGCTGGACATGGATCTGACCCGGGACATTCACGAGGATCCCTACAAGGCGGTGGTCGCCACGAAGATCCTGGAGCTCGCTGCCCACCTGGAGATCGACACGGTGGTCGAGGGCGTCGAAGCCATCGAGGAGCTCGAGTGGTTCCGTGAGCGCGGCGTCACCTACGCCCAGGGATACTTGATCGCGAAGCCCTGCGCGGAGCCGCTGACCCGCGGTCCGCGCCTGTAGCTGGGGGCAGAGCGTCGCCTTCCCGGGCGCTCCCTGCTATGGCTGGGCGCGTGACTCCCATCGATCCCTCGGCAGACGTCCAGACGGCGAACATCCCCACCTTGAACCTCGGCGATCTGCGAGGTGACGGCGCCGCGCGGGAGCGGGCGCGTGCTGCGATCTCCGAGGCATTTGGCACGTTCGGGCTGATCTACATCTCGGGTCACGGCGTCGACATGGATGACGTCCACCGCCTGTACGATGAGTTCTTGCGCTTCACCGCGCAGGAAGCGGTCGCCAAGGAGCGGATGTCGAGCGGCGACATCTGGTACCAGAGAGGCTGGACGCCGCCGAACACCGAGAAGGCGGTGATCGCCGGTGGTCAACCCGACTTCAAGGAGTGCTACTTCGCCGCGCCGGTCGAGACGGATCCCGAGTGCGAGATCCAGTATCCGGAGATCTACGCGGAGAACCGCTGGCCCGAGGGTTTCGACGAGTTCGCGCGGCTCTACCTCGACGTGGGCAAGCAGGTGCATGGCGTCGGTGAGCAGCTGCTC
>JAGQIY010001466.1 GCA_020430865.1 Myxococcales bacterium | reverse complement strand
GGGCGCGACGCGGCGAGGCGCTGGCTTGGAGGCGGGCTTCGGCGCGCTGACGGGCACTGGCTTCGGAGCGGGTTCGGCCAGCTTGGGCTCGGTCGGCTCGGGTTCGCTGGGCTTGGGCTCGGCCGGCTCGGCCCGAGCTTGCTCGGGCTCGGTCGCGTCGCCCTCGGGCTGAGCTGGCTCCTCCGCTGCTTCGGGCTGCTCGGCGGCTGTTTCCGTCGGGATCTGGGCCTGCTCCTCGGGCTCGGCGGCGGGCGAGGGCGGCGGTCGGTCCGCCACGGCCTTCTCGGTGGTCATCGGGGCGCTGGGCTGCGACGCGCCGCGACTGGCCAGCTTCTCGTCGCCAGACCCCCGCTGAACGACGCCGATTGCGGCGAGGATCGCCAGCAAGCCGACGACACCGGCCACGTAGGGGATGAAGCGACGGTGGTGCTTGTGCTGCTCGGGCGTGAGAGGCAAGACGTGAGGCAGGTCTTCCTCGGGCGTCGAGTGGAGGCTCTCCCGGTGATCGGTCTCGCTGATGCGATCGCCCGCGTCGAAGAAGGCCGCCTCTTCGGCGTCGTAGTGATTGGAGTGATCGGTCGCCGCCGCTTGCTTGCTCTTCTTCGACTTCTTCCTGGTCCTGGCAGGGGCCTTCGGCTCTTCCTCACCCCCACCCTCGAGGGAGTCCGCGGGAGCGGCTTTCTCCTCGCCGGCAGTGGCTGCCAGCGCCCTGGCGTCCGCTGCGCCGATCTCCGTTTCGCCGGCGTCCTCCCTCGGCTGCTTGCCCTCGGACGACGTCGAACTGGACGCCTCCACATTTGCGTCCTCGATCTCCGGCGTCGCCTCATCCCGCTTCGAGGAGTCGGTCTTTATTTCCGCGGGGGAACGCTTCGAGCTCGGGGCTTGGCTCTGTCGCGGCGCCTCGGAGCGGCGCGCACGCGAGTTCTTGCGGCGCTTCTTGTTGCGTTTGGCGTTACGGCGGGACTGACCGTCGGCTGCGCTGGTCACGGGCTCTTCGAAGCTCCTGTCTGGCGTGCGGTTGGTGTCGCTGAGCCCCGCCAGGGACGTGGCGGGCTCAGACTCGGCGAGGGGACTGGAGTTTGGCGCGGGTTCCAGTCTCGGTAAACCAAACACGTGTTCAGCAGCGTCGTTCAGCGTGAGGTCCTCTTGTGCCATCGCAGGGATCGGCGAAGCAACCTCCAAGCCATTCCCGCCGAAAGCGAATGTCGAGATATTCTCGAGGCTAGCGGCTCGTCCCGGGCTCCAGCGTGTGATTTCTGACGGTGCTCCTTGTGCCACCGTGTGCCGATTGACGGCTGACGTTCCGGCCTGCTGGTGATGTTCCTTCGTAGCAGAAGCGAGCGCGATCGAAGCGGACTCGAGGGCGGCCGGGGGAGAGGGTGAGCCGGCGGGCATCTCCGCCCTTTTCCAGGGCGCTTCCGGCTCGTAACATCGGCGCGACTGGGCCTGCCCGAGTTCGACGGAGGGTCCTCACGGGGGTCGATGTGCGACGTGGTCGTCGGCTCCCCTGGACCGACCGTTCTTCCGCTCCTCTGGACACCCGCCGATGCTTCGCTGGCTCCTTCCACTTCTCTTCCTGCTGACCTGGGGGCGTAACTCATTTGCGAGTGACGCTGCGCCAGTGCGCCTCTGGCATGCCTACCGCGGGAGCGAGCGGGCCGCGCTGGACCAGGCGGTTGCGGCGTTCCGCAAGCGCAGCGGCGTCGAGGTCGAGGTCCTGCAGTTGCCCCACGACGCCTACGCCTCCAAGCTCGCTGCGGCAGCCCCTGGTGGCGCTGGTCCGGACGTGTTCATCGACGCCCACGAACGCTTCGGCGACTACATCCGTCGCGGTGTGGTCAGTCCGGTGCCGCGGGTCGATGCCAGTTTGTTTCCTCGAGGAGCTGTCGACGCGCTGACCATCGACGGTGAGCTGTACGGGCTACCACTGGCGTTGAAGGCGCTGGTGCTCTACCTGAACACCGAGCTCTTGCCGAACCCGCCGCCCAGCATCGAGGCGCTGGTAGCCACGAAGCTCCCGGACGGTGTCTTCCCGCTGGTGTACGAGGCAAGCGACGCCTACTACCACGCCGCGTTCCTGCATGCCTTCGGTGCCGAGCAGCTCGACCCGGACGGCAGCTTCGGCTTCGTCGGTCCTCGCGCAGCGCGCAGCGTCGAGTTCGTGCGCGACCTGATGCGTCGCGGAAAGATCCCCGAGGAAGCGGGAGGCTCGGTCGTCAAGCAGCTGTTCATCAGCGGCCGCGCCGCGGCCTATATCAGCGGTCCTTGGAGTGCCGGTGAGCTGGACGGCAAGGTGCGCTACAGGG
>JAGQIY010001465.1 GCA_020430865.1 Myxococcales bacterium | reverse complement strand
TAATGCTGTGCGCTGAGTGGCTACTGGTAAGCCGTGTGCGGGA
Source organism: Myxococcales bacterium (assembly GCA_020430865.1). The sequence goes on along the minus strand of JAGQIY010001465.1, from coordinate 3,969 downwards.
GTTCGCGCCGCTCGCGGTGCGAACCAAGCGAGACAGCCGCATGCACGGTTTGTACGGGGGTCTTGACTTTGACCATCGCCCGCCCGGCGAGAAGGAGTAAGGATCTACCAATGGTGGACGGAGAAGCGAACAAGGGGCAGGCACTGCTATCCGAGCTCGAGTCCGAGCTGACCCCCGAGGTCGCAGGGGCCGAAGCCGAGCCGAGCCACCTCGAGGATTTCCTGGGGGGGAGAAGCGCCGAAGCTGCCGTCGAGGAAGAGAGAGCTCTGGCCGCGCCGGCTCCGAGCCCGGGCTTGCGCAGCGCACAGCTGGTCTCGGTGGCTGGACGAGCCGTAAGGGTACGCTTCCGGGGGAGCAAGGAGGCGTTCGAGGCGCGCGTCGCCCCCGAGGTCGAGCCACGTCTGGTGGACCTTGCCATGCGGAACCGTGATTCAGTGCTGGTCGAGGGGGCCGCAGACGAGCTCTGGGTGGTCGGCGTCTTGCAGGTGCGGATCCCCGAGAGACTGGAGCTCCGCGCGCGAGAGATCCTCATCGAGGGCGAGCGAGAGGTGAGTCTGCGCGCTGGTCGGGCCGGGGCACGCCTGCGCAAAGACGGCGACGTGGAGCTCGTGGGTTCGCGCATCAGCGCGGCCTCTCGCGGCCTCTTCCGCATCGTGGGGCGCATCCTGCGCCTCAACTAATGTCCTGTCTCCGCAGTTCGCTGAAAAACTCGCCCGCCCCCTGAGGGTGTGGGCGAGCGAGTCTTTCGCCATTGGCAGGGTGTTTCTCACCACCCTGCTAGCGCACGACCCACGCAGCGGGGCGGGAAGTGCGGCGCTCCGGATTGGTGCGAGCCGCGACGTGTGTAGTCAGCCGCAGGTTGCGGTCCCCGGCCTGACGAGCGGACCTCCGCTCAGGAGTCGGAGACCTTCTTGGGTAGGTGGTGCTTGGGCAGCGTACAGGTGAAGATGGGAGCGGTGATGGTGATGCCGCCGCCGTCGAGCACGACTTCGCTCCCGCCACACTTGAACGTGATGCTGCCTTTCGCATCCATCTTGTGGAGCGCTCCGATCAAGGTGGCTGGCGCGCCGGCTTCGACCGAGTAGTCGCCCTTGATGGACTGCAGGACCGCGCCGCCGACCGTGGTGTTCTTGGCGCCGCCTACATGTTCCGTCTCGTCACCCTTGCTCAGCACGATGAGCCCGATCGAGGTCTCGCTCTTCATGCCCTCGACCGATTCGGCGCGATCACCCAGGATCAGCTCCAAGTAGGCTGCTCCGACCGTCTGGGTCGCGCTCGCACCAACGTTCGTGTTGATCCCGTTCACGGCCGCCATCACCCGCAGCGCCGCTGAAGTTTCCGTATGGGAAGCTCCGACCTTGTTGATCTGGTGACCGGGGCCCTTGGTGTTCTTGGCCTCGTCGACCCCGTCGACGCTGCCTTCGGGGCCAGCGGCGTTCGCACCGCTCTGACCGCCACCGTCACCACCGCCCGTGCCCAGGGCGTTGTTCACTGCGTCCATGGCGCCGCTGGCGCCTTGTTGAATCATCCCCGTGGCCGCCGCACGCAGCGCGTTCACTCCGGCGATGTCGCCCGCGCTCTGCCCTGCGGCAGGGGTCATCGCTGCGGGTGGCCCCGCGATCGCTGACGCCATCGCACCGGCGCCCGGCAACCCCGAGGCGCCAGCCACGAGCCCGGCAGCCGTTCCCAGATCGCCATTGGCCAACGCGTTCATGTTTCCGGTGATGCCATCGACCTGGGCGCACAGGTCGTCCACCGGTCCGAGCACTTGATCCACCGCGCCCTGCACGGCGGCCGTGACCTGTCCGACCGCGTTGGCGGCTGCCGCCGCAGCCATCTCCGCAGCGCGCTCTGCCGCGATCGCGAGCAGCGCCTCCAGGGGATTGCCGGTCATCTCGAACTGGTTGCCGCCCACGGTGACCGTCGTGTCGCCCCCGCTGGTCAGGCCATACACGGCGTTGATCTCGCGCTTGCGGTTGCCTCCGACGCTCACGGACTGGTCGGCGCCGATGTCGTTCTGGCTGCCCTTGGTGATCTTGGTGTCTGAGTTTCCGGAGACTCCGCTCTCGGAGTTGTTCTTGACGTGGAGAGACTCGTTGTTGCCGACGTTCTTCTTCTTGTTGTTCGCAGTGACCATCTGCGTGTCGTACTGCGAGTGGATCATGATCTCTTCGGCACCCGCCTTGTCCTCGAAGCGGATCTCGTTGCTCCCGCCACCGCTCGGATGGCTGTTCGTGCGCATTGCCGTGCGAGTCTTTCCCTCGGGAAGCGCGTAGGGCGGCATGAACATCCCGTTGTAGAGGCGGCCGGTGACGACTGGGCGGTCGGGGTTCCCCTCCATGTACTCGACGATCACTTCCCAGTGCACCCTGGGGATGATCATGGAACCGGACGTCTGCAGCTGCTGCACACGCATCCAGCAGGTCGCGTCGGCGTACGCGTTCGCGGCGCGATCCCAGTGAAACTTCACCTGCACGCGGCCATGCTCGTCGGTGTGGATCTCCTCCGATTCCGAGCCCTCCGGGGCGACGATCCTGGCGGTCTGGGGACCGTGAATCACGGGCTTGGGCGTGACCTGAGGTGAGCGGTACTTGGACGCGATCGGGAGCAGCTCGACTTCGCATCGGTAGCTGTCGATCTCGACGGAACTCCCGTCGTCCTGCTTCTGCATCATGATCGCGAAGTGGTAGCTACACGCGAAGATGAAGTACTCGCCGTCGACGTCCTCTGAATCGGACACCTTCACCTTGTGAGCGATGGTCAGCCGAGGACAGTTCGAGACCGCTGCGACCGTGTGGACGCCAACCTGCTCCGCCTCGAGCCGGACCTGGTTGAGGCGCTCCAAGGTGGTGGACTTGATCTCTCCGACCGTCGACCCATCGGCGAGCTCCAGATAACACGCCGGGTAGTCGTAGACTTCGAAGTCCGTGTGCGCCGAGGCTTCCGCGGTCTTCGTCAGGTCGTTGGTCGTGACGTCGAGCTGCGGGGTCATGAAGTTGAAGTCTCTGGAGACGAACTTCCCAGAGCGAACGCGATGCGCGGGGTGCAGCTCGCTCAGCGTGTCTTCGGTGGTGGCGCCATGGCTGCCAGGGCGGTAAGGCAGCTCCAGGCCGTCTGGGATGTCTTTTGCCGAACTCGAGTCATCTCTGAAGTAGAGCTTCTCCGCCTCCTCGCCGTCGGCGACATAGGAGTAGAAGTAGATCCCCTCTTCCTCGCAGAGCCGGGAGATGAACGCCAGAGCGCTCTCCTGATACTGGACGCAGTACTCTCGCTTGGGGTAGGTCGCGTCCAGCGTGAAGTCGTACTCCTCCGGGGCGATACCATGCTGCTCGAAGATCTGTTTGATGATCTCTTCGGTGGTCAGATTCTGAAAGATCTGGGAGTCGACGCTGCGATCCAGCAGACCGATGGTCGCGATGACTTTGAGCCGATAGGTCCAGGAGGGTGCGCCGTCGGAGCCACCCTGTCCGGCGAGCACGGTCGCCGTGTCGATGCGCCCCCAGAATGAGTGCCTCGTCTCGTCAGCGTAGCCGTGTGCGACCTCCGCGCGTGTGCCCACGAGCTCCTCGATGGACACGTAGTCCACCGCGACCGCTTCGATGACCGCGTAGGCGGGAAGACCAGCTCGATGGTACTCATCGAGCCGAGTGACCTTGTCGCTGACGAACGTTTCGTTGCGGATATAGACGTCGAGAGTTCGGGTCACGCTGTCCTCAGTTGTCCATGGTGATGGCGGTATCCACGACGTCGCCGTCGAACTTGCAGCTGGCGCCCAGCACGGAGACGGATGCTGGTGTGATGAGCAGCACGGACGCGCCCATGGCAACCGTGATCATGCCATCCGCCTCGTACACGATGTCATTGGCCTTGGTGACCTGCGCGGCGCCCACGATCTCGGTGTAGGTGGCGCCAGCGGCGTCCGAACGGCTACCCTTGATGCTGGTGATGATGGCTCCACCAACGGTCTGG
>JAGQIY010001464.1 GCA_020430865.1 Myxococcales bacterium | reverse complement strand
TCACGCCCTGAGCCCGTTCAGCGGCGCTCAGGTCACGCGGCGCGTGCTCGGCGCCGCGGAGCAGGGTGAGTTCCTGGGCCACTCCGCCTGGGCGAAGCAGCCAGACGGCGTCGTGGCAGCCGCGTCGGCGTGGGTGGAGCACGAGGTCGAACTCAAGGGATCTCGAGTCGACGCTTCAGTTCCGTGAGGATACGGCGTCCCGTGCCTGGAGCGCCTCGCCGACGTGGCGCGCGCAGATCACCAGCTGGACAGCCCAACGCCTGCCAGCGGCACCAGCGTCGAGGTCGAGCCGGCGTCGCCGGTCATCGCGAAGACGTCCAGGCCGATGAAGGCGTTGGGTACGATGCCGGCGAACGCTAGCAGCTCCAGATCGCCGAAGATCCGGTTGTTCGACTCGATCAGCTTGAAGGTCTCGGGAGCCAGCGCGGCGTTCAGGTCGTCCGTGTCGACGGCGAACTGAGTGCGCGTCACCGACGCGTAGCTGAGGTCCGAGCGCAGGCGCAGCGCGAGCGTGCCCGGGGCGATGGCGTAGCGCGCCCCGATTCGACCCAGGAAGCGCGCGGAGCTCGAGGTGCTGGCCTCGATGTTCGCGTCGGAGGAAGCCGAGTAGCTCTCGTTCTGGAAGCCGATGCCCACCGCGCCGCTCAGCGCCAGAGTCGGATCGACGTCGTGCTCGGCGCCCAGGAGCGCCGACAGGCGGCTCATGCCCGAGAACTCCGAGAGCAGCTCTCCACCCGCGTCGGAGATCGGAATGTAGACGGTGCCGTAGGAGGCGTATCGCAGCTCGCCCACCAGGCTGAGTCGCGTCGGATCGTGGGCGTCGCTGAGCGACCACGCCCCATCGACGCCAAACGAGCTTCGCGACGTGGAGTTGTAGGCTTGATCCGACTGCGTGGCGTACGAGGCGAACGCCAGCTGGGCGACGATGCTCCACTTTTCCTTGTGGTAACCCACCTCACCCCCACCAACGAGCTTGAAGTCATTGCTCGCAAGCTTGGGCACACCGACCTCACCGCTGTAGTTCCAGGGTGACCTGTCGGCGCGCTTCGTCGGGCCGGGTTGGGGGGGAGACGCGTCGTCCGTCCCATCGGGCACGACGGAGGCTTCGGGCGTGGGTTCGTCTGCGGCGCTGGCCGCGCTGGTCAGCGTGCTCGCGAGGCTCAGGCCAGCGAGCAGGGACAGCAGACGAAAGCGAACGAGGCAGTCAGGAAAGGCGTGGGACATCCGAGGAACTCCAGGAGGCATGAGGAAAAGCGCGGGGCTTTTCCTCGGGATGGAGTTCCCGGGACGTTGTCGCAGAGAAACTCTGAAAATCGCTCAGAGCGCGGAGAAGCGGGGCGATCCCCAAGAGGCTTGGCCCAGGCTCAGTAGTTCTGGATCAGCTGCACGCCAGAGGCTGCTTGGCCCGAAGGCGGGCACCTGTAGGCCGTGCCCGTGATGGTGACCGTCGTGGTGTCGCCGTCGCCGCTGCCCAGCTGAGGCGGGTCGTGGCGCACGTGGGTGCCGCCGAGCTCCGCGGTCTTGTTGCGCAGGTCGTTCATGGCGTACTCGATCAGGTCTTCGTTGGAGACGAGGCTCCCGCCGAAGGTGCCACCGCCTTTGCCGGTCACCAGACCAACGTTCTTGCAGCTCTCGGGGAGCGGATCCCGGGTCGGGGCGACCTTCGCGCCCTCGGCGGTGAGGCTGGCGGTTGAGCAGCCACCGAGGATCAGGGCTGCGAGGGGGATGAGGAGTGCGAGTTTCGTGCGCATGGCGGGCAGGTAACCCACGGCTGGCGCTCCGTCAAAGCCAAAGCGCCGCTTCCGTGCGGCTCACCGTTCATGCCTCCCGTATCAGGAATCCGAGCGGATATCCCTGCTGCGGAGAGGCCGATAAACTCGCTGCTTCGCGCTGGCTGGGCTCCGGGGCGACGAATCCGTGGGAAGATCTTTTCTGATTGTCCGTTGCGTCTCGAGGCGGTGACAGCCGCGTTCTGCCCGATTTCGAGCGCGCTGTAGCCACGACGGGTCGAGCGGGGAGTGCGAACCGGCGTCCTCGATCGGGGAGTAGCCGCCAGTTCACAGCTGCTGGTGCGGCGCCCACATCGCGTGCCCTCACGCGGCCTGCCGCACTTCTCGTTTCCGGGGTGTAACGAGGAGCCCGTGCCGCGGGCGCAGGGTCACCGCCGGCATCAGGTCGATGTCCTGGTTCCGGGTCAGCTCCAGGTGGAATGCCTCGATGACGCGGGAGAGGATCACCACCGCCTCGAGCATCGCGAAGTTCAGCCCGACGCAGACGCGCGGGCCGGCACCGAACGGGAAGAAGGCATGGCGCGGATGTGTCGGCTCCTCCCAGCGATCGGGGTCGAACTCCAGCGGTCGCTCGAAGTAGCTCGGGTCGCGGTGGGTGACCCACTGACTGAAGTAGATCTGGGTGCCGCGCGGCAAGTGATAGCCACCGATGTCCGCGTCCCGGATCAGCTCTCGCCCGATGCCCCACACCGGCGGGTAGAGCCGCATGGCCTCGTTCACCACGTGTTCATGCAAGCGCAGCTCCCTGGTCGTGCGCACGACGTCAGGGTGCTCGCGGGACTCCTCGACCAGCCGCCGCTCCACGTCGGGGTGCTCCGAGACCAGCTTCAGTGCCCAGGTCAACGCGAGCGCCGTGGTCTCGTGACCGGCGATGAGCAGGGTCAAGAGCTCGTCGCGCAGCTCCTGGTCGTTGAAGCGCTCCGCGGGTTCCGCGCGCAACAGCTCGCTGAGCAGGTCGTCGCCCTCGGGCGCCCTGCGACGCTCGCGGATGATCTCGGCGAGCACCTCCTCGAGGCGCTTCACTGCCTTCGCGGCGCGGCGATTCGCGGGCGTCGGCACCTGAGGCGGCATCGGCACGATCGAGGTGAGCATCTCCTCGAAGCGACGCATCACGACGTCGAGGGGGCGGGCGATGTCGTCGTAGTACTTGCTGACGTCGACCCCGGTCAGCGCCTCGGCGACGACCCGCAGGGTGAGCTGGTTCATCTCCGCGTGGACGTCGAGCTCCACGTCCGGACGCCAGCCCCCGATCAGCTCCCGCGCGCGCTGGTCCATGATGTCGGCGTACTGGCGGATCTTGGTGTTGTGGAAGGCCGGCTGCAGCGCCTTGCGGTGGCGCTTCCAGAGCGCGCCCTCGGAGGTGACCAGGCCATCTCCCAGCACCAGGCTGAGCCAGCGCGTGTCCATCGACTTCCGCACGGATTCGTGCTGCTTGGTCAGCACCTGATGGGTCAGCTCCGGGTCGTTGATGCTGACGCCCTTGAACGGCCCGACCTGGAGCCGCGCGACGCGCCCATGCTCGGCGTGCAGTCGCGTGAGGAAGCCCAGCGGATCGCGGCTGAACTCGGGCAGATCGCCGAGCAGTGGCCAGCCGGCTCGGTGGGGTAGGTCGCGATACTTGAGCATGATGAATCACCTTTCTCTGTGAAGCAGCGTGTCGAAAGGCACGTGCGGAGTACTTCGATCAGCGCGGCGCCGCCCCGTCCAGGAACTGACCGACCACGAACTCGGGGATCTCCTCGAGCGCTGGCCACGCGCCTCCCGAGGCGACGTGCTGGAACAGCGCCAGGGTGTCGAGGCCGACCAGCGTCATCGCCAGGACCCCAGGAGGTCGCTCGGACGTGATCTCTCCGCGGGCGACGCCTTCTTCCAGCACCTGCGTGACGCGCATCACGAACGGGGCCGCGGCGGCCATCACCCGGGCGTGGGTCTCCGGATCCGGATCCAGCGACTCGCGGAGGAACACGCGGGCGAACGCCGGGTGCCGCTCGAACCACGCGATGTCGGAGGCTATCAGCGCCAGCAGGCGCTCCCGAGTAGTTCCCTGGGGATCTTCCTTCGCGTCGCTGACCGCGAGCCGGCACGCCTCCTCGACCACCGCGTAGAAGAGCTCTTCCTTCGAGGCGAAGTAGTTGTAGACAGTGCCCTTCGCGAGCCCCGCGGCGAGGCTGATGCGGTTGATGTTCGCCGCCTGGAGCCCGTTCTGTGCGAACTCGTCCGCCGCGGAGAAGAGCAGCTTCTTGCGGGTCTCTGCCTGGGCTTCCTGGGTCACGCGGGCCATGGTTCGGATCTCTGGGTTTCGGGGGTGAGGGCAGTCCCCCGCGCGGCGCTGAGTGAGTGCGGCGCTGAGTGAGTGCCGCGCTGAACGCTCTGCAAATCAGCTACAGTAAAATGACTGACCGCCCACCTATATTAAGTGAAGGCTCTCCGAGATC
>JAGQIY010000155.1 GCA_020430865.1 Myxococcales bacterium | reverse complement strand
GGATGACCGCCGTCGTCGTCGTGGTGCTGTAGGGCGTGTAGAAGGTCCAGCCGGTGTCGGCTGCGCTGATGTACATGCTCAGCACGAGGAACAGCGCGCCGATGGTCCAGAGGTGGAAGCTGAACAGGTTCAACCTCGGGAAGGCGACGTCCTTGGCGCCCAGCTGAATCGGCAGCACGAAGTTTCCCAGCGCGGCGGGGATGCCGGGGATGATGACCAGGAAGACCATCACCGCGCCGTGAAGCGTGAACATCTGATTGTAGGTGTCCGCCTCGATGATCGTCTTGCCCGGCGTGAATAGCTCCGTGCGAACCATCAGCGCGAAGAAGCCGCCAAGGGCAAAGGAGCAGAGCACGCCAATCAGGTACATCACGCCGATTCGCTTGTGGTCCAGCGTGAGGATCCAAGAGCGGAGGCCCCGCTCGTTGGTCAAGTAGCTCTCGTCCGCCGTGGGATGGGCGTTACCGAAAGCGTCAGGGGTCGTTGTGGTGCTAGCCATGGGGCCTCACTTCTGGTTCTTGATGAACTCGATGATCGCGCGAATCTGGTTGTTCGACAGCTTGCCCTTGAAGGTGGGCATGCTCGCCGGGAAGCCCTTGACGATCTTCGCCTGGGGGTCCTCGACCGACTCTCGAATGTAGTTCTCGTCGACTTGAGCGCTGGTCCCGTCGGCGAAGTTCTCCGTCTTCCCCCAGATCCCCTTGAAGCTGGGGCCCACCTTCACGCTGCCGTCGGTCGAGTGACACGTCGCACAGCCGTTGCGGTTGTAGAGCGTCTCGCCATAGGCCGCGGGGTTCTTGAGGGCCTCTTCCTCTTCCTTCTTCGCGGCTTCTGCGAGCCACTTGTCGAAGTCCCCCTGCTCCTGGACGACCACCTTGGTGATCATGTCGGAGTGCGAGGTGCCGCAGTATTCGGCGCAGAAGAGCGGGAACTCACCCAGCTCGATGGCCTGGAACCAGGCGTATGAGTAACGCCCTGGGACCGCATCCATCTTCTGGCGGAAGGCCGGCACGTAGAAGGAGTGGATGACGTCTTGGCTCTCGATGATCACCTTCACCGGCCGATCCTTCGGCACGTGCAGCGTGTCGCTGACGTATCCGCTCGGATACTGGAACAGCCACTTCCACTTCTGAGCAGTGGCATGGATGTCGTAGGTGTCCTTGGGCGGCGTGCGCAGATCCACGAAGCCCTTGAAGCCGAACACGAAGAACGCGACCACGAAGAACAGCGGGATCACCGACCAGGTGATCTCCAGGGTGTTGTCGTGATCGACGTCGCTCGTCGCCTTCTCGTTCTTCGAGCGATCCGTGGCGCGGTACTTCACGCAGAAGAGCACCATCGCCGCGACGACGCCCACCATCACCACCGCGCTGGTCCAGGTGATGAACTGGAACAGCCAGTCCGTATCCTTCGCGAAGGTGGAAGCCTCCGTCGGGGTCCAGAAGTTGGGACTATCGGGGATTTTTGGCTTGTCGCCCGGCTGCAGGGCAGCGAGCAGCATGCTCGTTACGTTGGTCATGACTCTTGGTCCGAGTTGGTGGACTCGTCGTCCGCGGCTTGCGGATCGTTCTTGTTCTTGTCTCGCTTGCGGCGCTTCCGGAGCTCGTTGCCCCAGAGCGAGGTCAGCACACCGCCTAGAAGGAGGGCGGTAGCTCCACCCGCGACCTGCATGATGTTCATGGCCACGGGTGCGTATTTGCCTTCACCGGAATCGTAGTGAAAGCAGTACAGGATCAGCTTGTCGACGGTGGTTCCGATCTTGCCCTCTGAGGACTCGACCAGGCCGAGACGTAGGGTCTTCGGGTGATACTCGATGCCGTACAGGTAGCGGGCGATCTTGCCCTTCGGCGTGGCTAGCGTCAGCGCAGCAGGGTGCACGTACTCGTCGCGGGCTTCGTTGTAGCCGTAGCGAAAGCCGATCGCGTTGGCCAGGGCCTTGATGTTCTCCTCACTTCCCGTGAGGAAATGCCAGCCAGCTTGGGACTCGGCGCGGCCGTACTCTGCGGTGTACCGCTTCTTGGTCTGAGCCGACCGCTCGGGCTTCTCCTTCGGGTTCAGGCTCACCGTGACCACTCGGAACTCTTTCCCTGCGGTCCAGTCCATCTGCTTCATGCTCTTGACCAAGCCGGTCAGCTGCAAGCTGCAGAGCATCGGACAGTCGGAGTAGTTCATGGTGACGATGACGGGATGCTCCCCATCGAAGAAGTCGCGGAGGTGGACTTGCTTGCCGTCGGTGTCCGTGAACGCGAGGTCGAGGGGGAGGTCGGTATCGAGGTGCTCGTCGACGTCGATGCCATTCAGCCGCTTGGGCTTGTTGGGCGTGGCGTCACCGAGCTCGATGGCCGAGGCGGTGGTCGGGGCGAACGCAAGCAACACACTGCAAATCAGCGTGCACTCGAGCAACTTCAGCCACCGGGAAACCACCGCCACGTTCATCACTCTGCTCCTTCTCCCGCGCCTTCCCCTTCGCCGGGAGGAGGCTGGGTTCCGCTGGGGCCCTGGGTCTTGGGGGGCTTCGGAGTGCCGTCCTTGACCTTCTCCTTGCCCTCGCCCTTCTTGTCGGCGCCCTCGCCGTCAGCGGCGGCGTCACCTTCCGAGTTCGCTCCGGCGTCCCCAGCGTCTCCGGCACCTGCGTCGGCATCGGCCTGAGCGGGCGGTTCGTCGCCGGGGGCCGTAGCCGCCTGGGGGTTGTCCGAGATGTCCTTCACGACCGCAGCCATCGCGCGATCCAGGGGTAGCGTGATGCGCTCCTTCTTCTCGTCGGCGTAGACCGGCGCGCCCTCCAGGGTCTTCTCCTGCTCCGCGCGCAGCTCCACCATCGGCTTGAGGTTCGCTTCGGCGTTCTTGCGATCGTCTTCGGAAGACTGCTCGCTTCGAACGAGTGCCGTGAGCACCGCGCAAATCGCGACCATCGCGATGGCACCGGAGATGGTCACGGTGCCGATCAGGCCTGAGTTTGGCTTGTCGTCTTCAGTTGCCATGGGACGTCTCAGAAGTTCTCGAACGCCAGCGACTTGGCCAGTCGTGGGTCCTTGGTGGGGCGCAGGTTGATGCCGGAGGCAACCCGAGCGGCGTTAGCGATTAGGACACCTGCCACACCGATCAGGGCGAGCAAGTCCATCGCGCTGAGGGGAGCCCTCTGTCCGTCGTAGGACGGCATGATCAGCCAGTAGAGATCGATGTAGTGCACCACGAGGATGTAGATGGCCCAGAAAGCCAGCGCCTTGCGGTTGCGCTTCACGTGGCGTGAAACCAGGCCGAAGAACGGGATCACGAAGTGGCCGACGAGCTGAACGATGCTCACCCACTGCCAGCCCTCGACGAAGCGCGGCTTGAACCACACCGTTTCCTCGGGGATGTCTGCGTACCAGATCAGCATGAACTGGCTGAACGCGATGTAGGCCCAGAAGACGATGAAGGCGAACATCATCTTTCCGATATCGTGGAAGTGGTGAACGCTCACGCTCTTGGTGAGGCGTCCTGCCCCCTGGAGCCAGAGCAGCGTCAGCGCGAGCACACAGTGGAAGCTCAGCTGGCAACCGGCGAACACGTAGACACCGAACATGGTGCTGAAGAACTCGGGCTCCAGGCTCATGATCATGTCGATGGCGCCGAAGGTCGTGGTCAGCGCGAACAGCAGCATGCCGGGAGCGCTGAGCGCGAAGCTCTTGCGGCTCAGCGCGGGATCCCCCGAGACGTCTTGCTGCACGCTGTTCTTGGCCAGCTTGCTGCCGAGGCCGATCCAGACCGCGAAGTAGAACACCCAGCGGATCAGGAAGAAGGTCTTGTTGAGGTAGCCTTCCTTGTGCTGGAGCACGTGGCTCTGGGCGACGTGGTGCGGGTCGTTCCAGGGGTAGAGCGCCGAGTTGCCCAGGATCACCGGCACCAGAACGACGAGGGAGAGCACCGCCAGCGCTGGCATGTTGCTCACGAAGATCTCGGCGACGCGCCGCACGACAGGGCTCCAGCGCGCCTTGGTCAAGTGCTGGATGAGGATGAAGAACAGGGAGCCCAGGGTGATGGTGAGACCCCACCAGAAGGCGACCAAGTAGGAGTGGAAGAAGTGGGCGAAGCCGTCGCCCGCCGTGGCGCCAAGCGCTGCGGCTCCGCCCAGACCGACGACTGCCATGCCGCCGCCAACCTTGAGTAGCGTCCCGCTCAGGTCCCCGAGGCGGATGTTCTCGCCCTCGGGACCATGGTCGCCGCCGTCCTTTCCGCTTGCACCGTGGCCGCTCGCCGGCTTGCGAGGCTGCCCGACATCCTGATTGGGCATGTCGTCTTCGAATGCCGGACCCGAGGTCACGGGCTTGCTCGCAGCGACCTTGGGTTCTTCCTTCTTGGGAGCGGGCTTCTTGGACGCGGCCTTGGGCTCGTCCTTCTTCGCCTCGTCCTCGTCCGGCTCGGGCGCTGAGTCCTTGGTTTCGTCCTCGTCGTCCTCGTCGTCTTCCTCCGCGGAAACGGGCTCGGACGTCGGCTCTTCAGACTTCGAGCTCGTTTCCTCGGGCTCGGTCTGCTTGACGGTCTTGCGGGGCTTCGCCTTCTTGCTGGCCATGTCGATATCCGTGCTTACTTGAGCGAGGCGATCTCGCTGGGAGTCAGGTCTTTGGTCGTGGCGTTGCGGGTACGCTGCAGCGCACGCACGTAGAGGATGATGGCCCAGCGGTCCTCGGGCTCAATCTGCGGGCCGTAGGCCGGCATGTTGCGCACGCCGTGAGTGATGCTGTTGAACAGCTGCCCCACCGGCTGCTTCATCAGGTTTGGATCCGTGATGTCGGAGGGGGGGACCCAACCATCGACGCCGGCTCCGATTGACTCGGCTCGCTTGTTGACCATCCCATCACCGCGACCCTGGAGGCCGTGGCAGGGCGCACAGAAGATGTCGAACCGCTGCTCACCGCGCTTCATCGTGGCCTCGCTCACCTCGACCTGGTTCGGGAAGGTGCGGGCCCAGGTGTCGCCAGACTTGCCGCGGTAGAAGTGGTCGTCCTCCCGCAAGTTTCCGCGCGCGACCGTGCCCTCGACGAACGGACGGTCGGCTCGACGGTCATCGAAGAAGGTATTGACCCGCTGGGCCTTGTACTTCGTCTGCCAATCCATGTCGGGGACGATGTGGATTCGCGGGCTGCGGTTGTGTGACTCCCTCGCGTGGGCGGCCAGCGCGAAGGGAACGATGGCGGCAGCCGTCAGGATGACCAGGCCGTAGATGATTCCGCGCGGTAGCTCCGCCGGCGTCTGATCGTCGTCCATCAGCGGCTCGACCAGGTCAGCGTCCTCTGCCAGGAGAGCGGTCACCTCGTCGGCGTCGTACTTCGGGTCGCTGGCCTCGATCAGCAGGAAGAACTTGTCGTCCGTCACCCGCTCGAAGCGCTCCTTGAGGTCCAGGGGGTGAGAGGGGTGGGGCAACTTGTTCAGCGCCAGCATGCCTCCGAGCGTGGTCAGCGCGCTCAAGAGCACGGTCAGCTCGAACATGATTGGCACGTTTGCAGGGATCGACCAGAAGGGCTTGCCGCTGACGATCCACGGGTAGTCGTGGGCGTTCGTCCACCACTGCAGGGTGATCGCCGTTGCCAGGCCCGTCAGGCCCGCGCAGAGCACGAGCCAAGGCAGGATGGTCGGCTTGATGCCCATCGCCGGGTCGATGCCGTGCACGGGGAACGGCGTGTACGTGTCCCACTTCTTGAAACCAGCGTCGCGAACCTTCTTGCAGGCTTCGATCAAGACCGCTGGATCCGAGTACTCAGCCAAGATGCCGTAGACCGGCGTCTTCTTGGTGGTGCTCTTGTCCTTCTTCTCGCTCATGACT